>DKBC01000055.1:4547-11300 GCA_002451065.1 Betaproteobacteria bacterium UBA6910 | reverse complement strand
CTGGTGTCCCTGGCCGGCGGCATTCTCAACACCTGGAGCCGCTTCTCGGTGCCGGCCTTCACCCCGGTCCTGCTCAACCTGTCGTTCATCGCGGCCGCGCTGTGGCTGTCGCCCCTGGTGGACCCGCCGGTGGTGGCGCTGGCATGGGCGGTTTTCATCGGCGGCGCCTTGCAACTGGTGTTCCAGNNCCTTTCCTGTTGCGCATCGGCATGCTGCCGCGCTTTCGCCTGGACCTGAAGGACGATGGCGTTTGGCGCATCCTGCGCCAGATGGGCACCGCCGTGTTCGGCGTGTCCGTGGGGCAGATCTCGCTGCTCATCAACACCATCTTTGCATCGTTCCTGGTGACCGGCAGCGTGTCCTGGCTCTATTACGCTGACCGATTGATGGAGTTTCCCGCCGGCATGCTGGGGGTGGCCCTGGGTACCGTGCTGCTGCCTTCCCTTTCTCGGCACTTCGCCGACAACAGCGCCGAGGAATTTTCCAAGCTCCTGGACTGGGGCCTGCGGCTCACCTTGCTGCTCACCGCGCCGGCGGCGTTGGCCCTCGCCATTCTGGCGGTCCCATTGCTGGCGACGCTGTTTCATCACGGGGAATTCAGTGCCGAGGACGTGCTCATGACGCGCCAGGCCCTGGTGGCCTACAGCATCGGGCTGGTGGGGCTGATCCTGGTGAAGGTGCTGGCGCCGGGATTCTACTCGCGCCAGGACATCAGGACCCCGGTGCGCATCGCGGTCATGACCCTCTTCGCTACCCAATTCATGAATCTCGTTTTCATCTGGCCCCTGCGCCACGCGGGGCTCGCGCTGGCCATCGGTCTCGGCGCCTGCTTCAACGCCGGGATGCTGTTCCGCAAGCTCCGGGAGAAGGATATCTACCGCCCACAGCCGGGTTGGGGCGCATTCGCGGCGAAGACCGCGGTGGCTCTTGCCGCCATGGGGGCGGTGCTCTGGTTCGCTTCCGGCAGCGAGGCCGGCTGGCTTCAGGCCGGCATTGGGGATCGTGCCGTGCGTCTTTCCTGGATCGTGGTGGCAGGGGCCACCAGCTATTTCGCGGTGCTATGGTTGCTGGGGTTCCGGCTGCGCGACTTCTCCCGGCGCGCGGCGGACTAGCCGCGGCCCTTAGAGTTGATATTCGCTGCCGCCGCCGCCCATGGCGCGCTCCACCACCTCCCGGGTGAGTTGGGGCGCGAACAGGCGGATGAAGTCGTAGGCATAGCCTCTCAGGTAGGCGCGGCGGCGGATGCCGATGCGCGTGGTGCTGGATTCGAAGAGGTGGGATGCGTCCAACGCGCACAGGTCCTGATCCTGGTCCGGGTCGAACGCCATCTTGGCGATGATGCCGACGCCCAGCCCCAGGCGCACGTAGGTCTTGATCACGTCCGAATCGATGGCGGTGAGCACCACGTTGGGCGTGAGCCCCCGCGCCTCGAAGGCCTTGTTCACCTGGGAGCGCCCGGTGAAGGCGAAGTCGTAGGTTACGATGGGTTCCCGGGCGAGGGCCTCCAGGGTGAGCGACGGCTGGGTCAGAAGCGGATGCCCGGGAAGCGCGATCACGCAACGGTTCCATTGGTAGCAGGGAAGCATTACCAGTTCCCGGTACTCGGCGATGGCCTCGGTGGCGATGACCAAGTCGGCTTCGCCGGAAATCACCTGCTCGCAAAGCTGGGTGGGGCTGCCCTGCCTTAATGAAAGGCTGACCCGGGGGTAGAGCTTCACGAACTGCTCCACCACGGGGGGCAGGGCATAGCGGGCCTGGGTATGGGTGGTGGCGATGGCGAGGCTGCCCTGGGCCTCGCCCGCGAAATCCTGCCCTACCCGCCGCAGGTTCTCCGCCTCTCCCAGGATGCGTTCGGCGATGGCCAGCACTGCGCGCCCGGGCTCGGTCACCTCCACGATGCGCTTTCCGTGGCGCACGAAAATGTGCACCCCGAGTTCCTCCTCCAGCTGGCGGATCTGCCGGCTGATCCCTGGTTGCGAAGTGTGTAATCGCTCTGCGGCTTCGGAAACGTTGAGTCCCCGCCGCGACACTTCCCTTAGATACCTAAGCTGCTGAAGTTTCAATATAAAGTGATAAATTCATCTTGGTTATAACAAAATAGCACATTAGTCTTTGTAATTCTATAAGCCTTACCTACCATGCATCGCATCAACCCCTGGAGCATGCGCAGTGGAGTGGACTTATTCGGTGGCGGGACTCGCGGTCGGCTTTCTCGTCGGGCTGACCGGTGTCGGCGGCGGGTCCCTGATGACGCCGCTGCTGGTGCTCGGATTCGGAGTGCCGCCGGTGGTGGCCGTGGGCACCGACCTGCTCTACGCCTCTATCACCAAGGCGGGAGGGGCCTGGGTTCACGCGCGCCGCGGCCACGTGGATTGGCGCGTGGCCGGGTGGCTGGCGGCGGGCAGCCTTCCGGCTGCGCTGCTGACTCTGGCGCTGCTCGCAGGCGTGCGGGAGGACCTGGAGCGCTTCTCCTCCATTATCACCACGATCCTCGGGGTGGCCCTGATGCTCACTGCCGTTTCCATGCTGTTCAGGGGCCCCCTGCTGGCCCTTCGCCGGGGGCAGAAGTTTCGCCATCACCCGGCCGGTCCCTCGGCCACGGTGGCGGTGGGAGCGCTCATCGGTGCTCTGGTCACCGCGTCCTCGGTGGGCGCCGGCGCCCTGGGAGCAGCGGCGCTGCTGTTCCTCTACCCCGGGGCCGCGGCAGCCCGGATCGTGGGAACCGACATCGTGCACGCCGTGCCGCTGGCGCTGGTGGCGGGCCTCGGTCATGCCTCTCTCGGCACGGTGGACTACGGTGTCCTGGGATGGCTGCTGCTGGGCTCGCTGCCGGGAATTCTCCTGGGCAGCCATTTTGCGAGCTCACTGCCCAATTCCTTCTTGAAAAATGCCCTGGCAGCTGTACTCGCCCTGGTCGGGGCGAAGCTGGCGCTCTGACCCCATTCATCAACCGGAGACTGATGACAATGAATCCCACGCAAAGTCTTTCCGATCTCGCGGAGCTGCTGCGCTTCGAGCAGGCGCTTCAGGGCTACGTGTCGGGCGGCATTGATCCGGAGCGCTTTACCGCCGTACGGCTGCAGCACGGCGTCTACGGGCAGCGCCAGGACGGTGTCAACATGCTGCGGGTTAAGGTGCCGGGTGGCCGGCTCGAGCCGCAGGGGCTGGAAGCCATCGCCGACGTGCTGGAGCGCTATGCCGAGCACGACTCGGTGCACATCACCACCCGCCAGGACATCCAGGTTCACTTTGTTCCCCTGCAGCACGCGCCCGCCGCGCTGCGCCGCCTGGCGGAGGCGGGGCTCACCACCCGCGAGGCCTGCGGCAACACCATCCGCAACGTGACCGCCTGTCCGCTGGCCGGAGTCTGCCCGCGGGAGCACACCGATATCGGCTTGCACCATGGGGCGGCAGTGCGCCACTTCCTGCGCAATCCCCTCAACCAACAGCTGCCGCGAAAGTTCAAGATCAGCTTCTCCGGCTGCGAGGCGGATTGCGCCCAAGGCATGATCCACGACGTGGGGGTGGTAGCGGTCCGGCGCGAGGAGCGTTTCGGATTTCGGGTGCTGGCCGGCGGCGGCCTCGGGCACAAGCCCCACGAAGCCATTCTGGTGGAGGAATTCATCGAGGAACAGGAGCTGCTGCCGGTGATGGTGGCGCTGGTCGCGCTCCACAACCGCTACTCGGATCGCACCAAGCGCGCCAAGTCGCGCATCAAGTTTTTGGTGGACCGTTTCGGCTCCGAAGGGTTTGTAGAGAAGTACCGGGAGGAGCTCGCCCGAGTGCTGCCCGCGTTCGAGGCGATGGAGCGTCCCGCCGGCGCCTGGAGTCGCGGCCCGGACTCGGAGATCCCGGGACCGGGCGCGCCGCGGCGGCCCTTCGCCCAGAAGCAGCCGGGGCGGTTCGTGCTGCCGGTCTCCGTGCCCCTGGGCCAGCTCACCGCTGCCCAGCTGCGGGGCGTCGCGGCCCTGATGCTGGCCGAAAACCTCAGCGACGTGCGCACCACCCAGGACCAGAACCTGATCCTGGTGGACGTTCCGGAGCCGCGCCTGGCCGCGCTCAAAGTTGGGCTGGGGGCACTCGGACTCGCCGAGCCCAAGGCCGGCGACAACGTGGTGGCGTGCCCCGGCACCTCCAGCTGCCGGCTCGGCATCACGGCGTCCCCCACGCTGGGGGCGAAATTGAGCGGCGGCGCGGAGGACCTGCGCCTGCGCGTATCCGGCTGCCATAACGGCTGCGCCCAGCCGGAGACGGGCGACATCGGACTCTACGGCGAGGGACGGCGGCTGCATGGCCGGCTGATTCCCCATTATCAGACGTTCTTCGGGGGTGACGGCGTTGCAGGCGGCGGGCTGGGCATTCGCGGGCCCTCGGTGCCGGTGGCCCGCATCGAGACCGCAGTGGAGCGGGTGAAGCTGGCCTTTCGCGGTACGCGCAGGGGCGTGGAGTCATTCGCCGCTTGGGCTCGGCGCCAGGGTGCGGACTACTTCAGGGCACTGCTCACGGACCTCACCGAGGTGCGGGAGGGGGACCTCTCGGCGGTGCTTCGGGACCATGGCGACGCCCACGATTTTCGCGTGCTGCAACTCGGTGGCGGCGAGTGCGCGGGAGCCAGCCAGGTGCGTATCGGCGCCAGCTTCTTCGAGGCCGCCCACGAGCGCGGCTACCGCGACACCCTGCTCAACCACAAGAAGTACGCCGAGGCCGTGAACTGCGCGGAAGCCATTCTGCGGGTGCTGGGCCAGGGACTGGTCCAGTTCCTGCGCGGCGGCAAGGCAGAGACCCTGGCGGACATTGCGCGCGAGGCCAAGCGCCTCGCGCCCGGGGTCCTGGCGGACGGTGTGGGTCGCTTCGCGCACGCCCTGGCGCTGGGCGAAGACCACTGGGCCGAGCAGGAGCTGAAGGCCCTGTTTCGGGAGATCGATGAATGGACCCTGGCGCTGGGGCAGTTTTGCAGCGAGCGGGACCGGCAGTTGGACATCGCGGAGGCGCTGCCGCGCCTGGCACCGTCGGCCATGCCTCGGCTGGCCCGGGCCGAGGCGGTACCTGCGTGACAGCAAGCCCCAGGAAGTCGATGAATCAAGGAGAGTGAAATGAGTCTGGAGCAGAAAATCGATCAGGCGCGGGCGGTCCTGAAAACCGCCGAGCAGGAATTTTTCCCGTCGGCATTCGCCAGCAGTTTCGGGGTGGAGGACATGGTACTCACCGACCTGATTGCCCGGGAATTTCCTGGCATTGAGATTTTCACCCTGGATACCGGCCGCCTTCCCCAGGAGACCCACGACCTGATGAAGCGGGTGGCGGATCGCTACGGCATCCGGCTCCGCATCTATTACCCGGACAGCGGGGCCGTGGAGCGCTACGTCAACGAGCATGGACCCAGCGCCTTTTACGACAGCATCGCCCTGCGCAAGGAATGCTGCCGAGTGCGCAAGGTGGAGCCATTGAAGCGGGCCCTCGCGGGCAGGCGCGCCTGGATCACGGGCCTCAGGCGAGAACAGGCAGTGACCCGGCGCGAGTTGCCGGTATCCGAATTTGACGACGCCACCGGGCTGTTCAAGTTCAGTCCCTTGGCGGACTGGTCGCTGATCGACGTGTGGACCTATGTGCGGGGGCGCGACGTGCCCTACAACGCGCTCCACGACCAGGGTTATCCCAGCATCGGCTGCGCCCCCTGCACCCGGGCGGTGGCCGCGGGGGAGGACCTGCGGGCGGGGCGCTGGTGGTGGGAGGATCCGGCCAACAAGGAATGCGGGCTGCATTCGGCGGCCACGGTGCGAGCCGCTCGGGCGGCGGACCAGGTGACCGAGACGGCATGAGGCGAGAGTGATGGAAACGGTTTTCGCGGGTTGCGGCGCGGCTTGGTTCAGTTCATGACCGGCGCCGACATATCCCGAGCCGCGCCCGCCGTCGCGCGCCGGCAGCCGGTTGCGCCCGCCGACAAATATACGGTGGAGCGCATCACCTATCTCCGCCCGTGGACGCCCCATCTTTTCTCCTTCAAGACCACGCGCTTTCGCGGCTACCGATTTGAACCGGGGCAGTTCGCGCGGCTCGGACTTCCCAAGGAGGACGGGAGCATTGTGTGGCGGGCGTACTCCATCGTCTCCGCCAGCTACGACGAGCACCTGGAGTTCTACTCCATCGTGGTCCCGGGCGGGGAGTTCACCAGCCGCCTGAGCGCGCTCAACGTGGACGATGAAATCTTCGTGGAAAAAATGGCCTACGGGTTCCTGACCACCACTCGTTTCGAGGGAGGCAGGGACTTGTGGATGCTGTCCACCGGCACCGGGCTCGCGCCCTTCATTTCCATCCTCTACGACCCTTCGGTCTGGGACCGTTACGAGAATCTGGTCCTGGTGCACGGTGTCCGCCATCGCGACGAACTCGCGTACCAGGAACTGATTCTCGGTTTGGCGGAACACGAACTCTTGGGAGAGACGGTCCACAAGTTGCGTTACGTCCAGGCCGTTACCCGCGACCAGGTCCCGGGTGCGCTGAATGGCCGGCTCACGACGTTGATCGAGAACGGGGTACTGGAGCGCGAGGCGGAGTTGGCCCTGGACCACGACCGCTCGCGCATCATGATCTGCGGCAACCCGCAGATGGTGGACGACAGCCGCAATCTGCTCACCGGCCGCGGCTTCCAGCTTAGCCGCCGCGGCAAGCCCGGGCACCTGGCCGTCGAAAATTTGTGGTGACTTGCGCCGCCGGCGGCACGGACCGCCGGTCTGCTTCCCAGAGTCTGTAGTC
>DKBC01000055.1:0-4530 GCA_002451065.1 Betaproteobacteria bacterium UBA6910 | reverse complement strand
CCGCCTTGAGCAGGCTGCGCAGGCGCGTGGCCTTGCGTCCTGCGTCATGACCTTCGAACCCCATCCGAGGGAATTTTTTGCGCCGGACCAGGCGCCGACGCGCCTCACCAATTTGCGGGAGAAGTTCGAATTGCTGGCGGAGTTCGGCGTGGACCGGGTGCAACTGGTCCGCTTCAATTTCGATTTCGCCAGGATCACCGCCGAGGAATTCGTGACCCGCATTCTGGTGCGCGGACTGGCCGTGCGCTGGCTGCTGGTGGGCGACGATTTTCGCTTCGGCGCGCGCCGCGCCGGCGACTATGCGACGCTCGATGCGGCCGGCGCCCGGGCCGGGTTCGACGTCGCGCGCATGCTCAGCTACGAGGTGCACGGCCAGCGCGTGTCCAGCTCCGCGGTGCGCGACGCGCTGGCCGGCGGCGACATGGCGCGCGTGGCCGGCTTGCTCGGCCGCCCTTACGCGATCAGCGGCCACGTCCTGCCGGGGCGCAGGCTGGGGCGCGAACTGGGCTTTCGCACCCTGAACCTGCGTTTTGCCCACGAGCGCCCGGCGGCGATGGGGATCTTCGTCGTCGCGGTGCATGGGCTGGGTCCGGAGCCGCTGCCCGCGGTCGCGAGCCTGGGCGTGCGGCCGACGGTCGAATCGGCCGGGCGCGTGCTGCTCGAGACGCATGTGCTCGACTGGCCGGCGAATCTGCACGCCGAGGCTGGCTACGGCCGCGTGATCCGGGTCGAGTTGCGGCACAAGCTGCACGACGAGCGCAAGTACGCGTCGATCGACGCATTGCGCGCGGCGATCGCCGACGACACCGCGCAGGCGCGCGCGTGGTGGTCGGCAAAGCCGGAATCGATGCGCCGATGAGGCCGCCGCTGCGACCCGCCCGGCGGCATGGTGCCCTGGTCGCCCTGCTCGCCGCGGCGCTTTCCGTGCCGGCACCGGCGCCAGCGGCCGGCGAGAGCAAGGCCGGCCGGTACTACGAGGACGCGCTCGGCCGCTACGACCGGCGCGACTACGAAGGCGCGGTGCTGCAGCTGCGCAACGCGCTGCAGGCCGACCGCGAGATGATGCCGGCGCAACTGCTGCTGGGCAAGGCGCTGACCTCGACCGGGGATCTGATCGCGGCCGAAGCGGCGTTCATCGAGGCGGAGCAGCTGGGCGTCAACCGCACCGAATCGGTGCTGCCGATGGCCAGGATCAGCCTGATGCGCGGCCGGCCCGACGACCTGATCCGCCAGCCGCGCTTCAAGTCCGAGGGGCTGCCAGGAACGATCCAGGCGCAGTTGCTGCTGCTGAAGGCGGCGGCCGCGGCGGACATGGGCGAATCGCGGATGGCGGCCCAGATGGTCGCCGACGCGCGTGCCATCGAGCCGTCGTCGCCCGAGTCCTGGCTGACGGAGGCCGGGCTGCGCGTGCGCGAACGACAGTTCGATGCGGCCGCGAGCGCGGCCGATCGCGCCCTCGCGTTGGCGCCGCGGTCGGTCGATGCGATGGTCACCCGCGGCATGGTCGCGCATGTGCAGGGCGATCGCCCCGGCGCGCTGGATTGGTACGACAAAGCCATCGCTGCCGAACCCGGCCGGCGCGACGCCAGGCTGGCGCGCGCCGGGCTGAACCTGGACCTGGACCGGCTGGACGAAGCCGCGAGCGATCTCGCCGCATTGGCGCCCCGGCCGCTGGATGACCCGACGGCCGCCTACCTGCGCGCCCAGATCGCCGAGCGCAAGGGCGACCGCGCCGCCGCCGACGCGGCGCTGCGCGAGGTCACGGCGCTGATCGACCCCTTGCCCCCGGCGATGCTGCGCTACCGCGGCCAGCTGCTGCTGCTCAACGGCATGGCGCACTTCGCGCTGAACGAGCCGCTCAAGGCGCTGTCGCCGCTGGAGCAGTTCCAGCGGCTCGCCCCCAACACGCCAGCCACCAAACTGCTGGCGCAAGCCTACTTCGCCGGCAAGAAGATCCAGCGCGGCATCGAGGCCCTGGACGGCTACGTCCGGGCCAATCCGGACGACTCGCAGGCCCTGGCGATGCTGGCGTCGGCCGAGATGGCGCGCGGCCGCAATGCCCGGGCGACCGGGCTGATGCAGGAGGCGCTCAAGCGCAGCGACACGCCCGAATTCAACACGGTGCTCGGCCTGAGTCTGATGCGCGCCGGCCAGACCGAATTCGCGATCGCCCAGCTCGAAGCCGCCTACGGCAAGGATCCTACCCAGATCCAGGCGGCGACCACACTGGCGGGCCTGTACCTGCAAGGCCACCAGACGGCCAAGGCGCTGGGCGTAGCGCAGTCGCTGGTCAGGCGCGAACCGCAGCATGCGGGCCTCGCCAACCTGCTCGGCGTTGCCAAGACCCAGGCCGGCGACCGCGCGGGCGCCAAGGCGGCATTCGAGACGGCGCTCAGGCTCGACCCGAAGCTGACGCTGGCGGGCATCAACCTCGCCAGGCTGGACATCGCCGCCAATTCATACGGCACCGCCGAAGCGCGGCTGCGCTCGCTGCTGCGCGCCGACGAGCGCAGCGCCGACGCGATGTTCGAGCTGGCGGTGGTGTCCGAGCGGCGCGGTCAGGACGCGGAGGCGCAGCGCTGGCTCGAAAAGGCGATGTATGTCAGCGGCAGGAAGGACCTGCGCGCCGCGCTCGCCCTGGTGGACCTTCATATGCGCAAGGGGCGCAAGGACCAGGCGCTGGAGCTCGCCAAGTCGGTCATGGCCAAGGCGCCGAACGACGTCGCCACCGTGGTCGCGACGGCGCGCGCCCAGCGCAACGCGGGCGATGCGGCGGCGGCGCGGGTGCTGCTGGCCAGCGCCAGCCGGCTGGCCGGGTTCAAGGCGCCGATGCAGGTGGAAATCGCCGGCCTGCAGATCGCCGCCGCCGATCTCAAGGGCGCGTGGTACAGCCTCGACAAGGCGCTGTCCGACCAGCCGGAGCTGCTGAACGCGCAGGCCATGATGGCCGAGGTCGAGGCACGCCAGGGCGAGTATGCGAAGGCCGAGCAGCGCACGCGGCAGATCGTCAAGCAGTATCCGCAGCGCGCGATCGGCCACATGGTCGCTGGTGCGACGGCGATGGCGCAAGGCCAGACCGCTGCCGCGATCGACGCCTACAGGCGCGCGCACCAGGTCGAACCTTCGAGCGAGACGACGCAGCGGCTGTTCCTGGCGATGCTGCCAACGGACCCGCCGGGCGCGGCGCGGATCGCCGAACTGTGGATCAAGATCCATCCCGGCGACGACGCCGTGCGCGCGCTGCTCGGCCAGGGCTACGCGCGCATCGGCAATTACGCCGCCGCGCGCGGCGTCTTCGAGCAATTGGCCAAGAAGGCGCCCGACGACGCCCGGGCGGTGAACAACCTGGCCAACGCGCTGCTGCGCCTGGGCGACCCCAGCGCGCTGAAGACCGCCGAACAGGCGCTGGCGCTGGCGCCTGCCGACGCCGCCATCATCGACACCGTCGGGTGGGCAGCCTTCAGCAGCGGCGCCAACGACCGGGCGCTGCAGGCCTTGCGCGACGCACGGCTGCGCGACCCGGCCAATCCCACGATCGGCTGGCACCTGGGGGCGGTGCTCGCCAAGTCAGACCGCACGAGCGAGGCGCGCAGCGAACTGGAGCAGGCCCTGGCGAGCAACCGCGCATTCGACGGGCGGGGGGAAGCCGAGGCCCTGCTCGCCACGCTGCGGCGCTGAAGGGGCCGACCATGCCACGTCCGACCCGCCACCTCGTCGCCTGCCTCGCCGCCGTGGCCACGCTTGCCACGGTCCGACCGGCGAGCGCCGACTGGAGTTTCGATCGCGGCGCGGCCGGTGCCGCGGGGTCGTCGCAGGCGGCGGCTGCAGCATTCGGGACCGCACCGATCGCCGGGTTCGGCGGCATGGGGGGCGCCGGAGGAGGAGGCACCGGCGACCAGGCGTCTCGACCGATCGACGCGGCGACATTCGACTTCGGCAGCAGCGCGATCCTGCATGCGGCAACACTCAACGCCACGATCTGCGTGGCCGACAACCCGTGCCGCGGCGCCAGCACCGCGAGCGGGCCCGACACGGTCATCGCGCGCTGGCTCGCCGAGGGCAATGCGCCGACGGTTGCGCCCGCCGCCAGCCTCGAAGACGCGGCGCTGGGCGACGCCCCGGCAGCCGCTGCCTGGGAGCTCGTCGCCGCCGACGCCGCCGGCCCGACGCGCGGGGCCGTGGCCAAGACGTCGAGCTGGTGGCTGGGCAGCGCCTACAACGCGGTGTACGGGGGTAGCCTGGCGAGCGCCAACAGCATCGGCGACCACTTCAGCCTGAAGGCGTTGAACGGCTTCGCCTGCGGCGAGGACATCTCCTCGTGCAGCAGCGCCAGGACCCCCGAGCCGGGGTCGCTGGCGCTGGCGCTGGTCGCCCTGCTGGGCGCAGCTCTTGCGATCAGGGTTCGCCCAAGAGGCTCGAGTCGTTGGCGGTGGCCACCGACGGCTGGCCGCTCTCGCTGAGCACCACGCCCTCGCTGAGCACCACGCCCTCGCTGAGCACCACACCCTCGCTGAGCACCACGCCTTCGCT
>DKBC01000213.1 GCA_002451065.1 Betaproteobacteria bacterium UBA6910 | reverse complement strand
CCGTTGGGTCCCAGCAGGCCGAAGCATTCTCCGGCCTGGATCGAGAGCTCCAGCCCGGCCACTACTTCCTGCCGGCCGTAGGATTTCCTGAGATTCGAGGCCCTCAGGACGCCCGGCATGCGTCTAGGACGATCTGCTTCAGCAGATGCAGGCGCCCGTGGAAGAAGTGCTCCCCGCCCGGCACCACCACCAACGGCAATTCCTGGGGCCGCGCCCAGTCCAGCACGTCCTTGAGCGGCACGACCTCGTCCATCTCCCCGTGCACCACCAGGGTTCCGGCGGGGACCCCCGGCGTTTCGAAGCGGCTCACGGCCGGCGCCACCAGGATCAGCCGGCGCGGATGCAGGCGGCGCGCCGCGCGGGCCTGAACGAATCCCCCGAAGGAGAAGCCCGCGAGCGTGAGCGGCAGGTGCCCGAACTTTTCCCGCGCCGCATGGGCCACGGACAGCACGTCCTCGGTTTCGCCCTTGCCCTCGTCCCAGCCGCCGACGCTGGCGCCGACGCCGCGAAAATTGAATCGCACCGCGACGTGTCCGAGTTCGCACAAGGTGCGGGCCAGGGTCTGCACCACCTTGTTGTCCATGGTGCCGCCGAACAGCGGATGGGGATGGGCCACCACCGCGATGCCCTTCGCATCTCCGGCGGGCTCGGCATAGACCGCCTCCAGCCGGCCGGCGTGGCCGTGGACGCTGAGCTTGTGGAGGGTGGCGGACCTCAAATGCGCAGCCGCTCGACGACGCGGCCGTTGACGAGATGCTCTTCCACGATCTCGTCTATGTCTTCCTTGTCCACGTAGGTGTACCAGACGCCTTCCGGATACACCACGATGCACGGACCCTGGTCGCAGCGGTCGAGGCACCCGGCGGAGTTAATCCGGACCTTGCCGTGACCGTTGAGCTTTAGCGCCTTCACCCGGTCCTTGCAGTAATCGCGCAGGTCCTTGCTGCCGTGGTTGTTGCAGCAGGCTTCCCCGGGGGCGCGCTGGTTGCAGCAGAAGAAGACGTGGCGCTGATAGAATCCCATGGCTCGCGAGTGCGATGTTGACCCGCGGATTATAACCGATCGATTCCGGCCCTCCGGCTCGCGCCGCGGGGCTCCTGGCCATGAATCTTTCCCCTGAAGCAGAGGCGGTCTTTCGCTATCACGAGCGCAGCAAGCACCGCCTCGACCGCTACGCGCCGGGACCCGGCCACCTGGACTGGGCCAACCAGCCCGACCCGTTCCGCGGTTTCGAGGGATCGGCGCGGATCGCGCTCCCGCTGCTGGCGGACGGGCTTGCCACGCGCTTCGCCGAGGTGAGGGAGGGCGCGCTGCCGAAAGCGTCGTCCCTCGACCGCGACAGCGTGGCGACCCTGCTGGAACTTTCCCTCGGGCTCTCCGCCTGGAAATCCTTCCGGGGCAGCACCTGGGCGCTGCGCTGCAATCCTTCCAGCGGCAACCTCCATCCCACCGAGGGCTACGTCGTGTGCCCGGAACTGCCCGGGCTTCCCGCCGGCGTGTGGCATTACGTGAGCCGCGACCACGCCCTGGAGCGGCGCTGCGAGCCCGATGCCGAGGCCTGGGAGGGCGCGTTTCCCGGAGGCGGGATCATCGTCGGCTTCTCCAGCATTCACTGGCGCGAAGCGTGGAAATACGGCATGCGCGCATTTCGCTACTGCCAGCACGACGTGGGCCACGCCACGGCCGCCGTCGCTTACGCGGCGGCGGCGCTGGGCTGGCATGCGCGCGGCCTGCAGGGCTGGGGTGACGCCGATATCGCGCGCCTGCTGGGCCTGGACCGTTCCGGCGACTTCTCCGGCGCCGAGGAGGAAGCCCCGGACCTGCTGATGTGGGTGGGCCGCAAACCGGCGGAGGTTACTCCCGCGGGCCTGGCGCAAGGCCTGGAGCACGCGGACTGGCGGGGCCGCGCCAACCGGCTGAGCCAAGTCCACCGGGAGTGGAGCGACATCGACCGGGTCCACGCGGCGACGAAGAAGCCATCCATGCCGCCACGCGATACTCCGGACCCGCCCCAGCGCCCCGCGCCGAAGGCCATTCCCGCGGATGTCTCCGCGGCGTCGCTGATCCGGCGCCGGCGCAGCGCGGTGGATTTCGACGGCGTCACCCGCATCGGGAGCGGCGCTTTCTTCGCCATGCTAAGTGCCCTGCTGCCCCGCGCCGACGCGCCGCCGTGGGCGGCGCTGCCTGGCACGCCCCGGGTCCATTGCGCGCTGTTCGTGCATCGCGTCGATGATCTGGCGCCCGGGCTCTATCTTCTTGTGCGCCAGGACCCGGCGCTCCCGCGCCTGAAGCAAGCGCTGGGGCCCGGGTGGCCGTGGTCCAAGGCGGGACCGGACGGCCTGCCGTTATACCTGCTGCTGGAACAGGACCTGCGCGACCATGCCCGGCTCGTCTCCTGCCATCAGGACATCGCCGCCGACTCCTGCTTTTCCCTGGGCTTCATCGCCGAGTTCGAGGACATCGTGGCGGGCGAGCCCTGGCGTTATCGGGAACTGTTCTGGGAGACCGGCCTGCTGGGGCAGGTCCTGTACCTGGAGGCGGAAGCGGCTGGCGTCCGGGGAACCGGGATCGGATGCTTCTTCGACGACGAGGTGCACGCCCTGCTCGGATTGCGCGACCGCCGTTTCCAGTCCCTCTACCACTTCACCGTGGGCGGACCGGTGGACGATCCGCGCCTGTCGACGCTGCCGCCCTACGGCGATCGCGAACCGGTTCCGAGTCTGCGGAAAAACCCCGCCAGGTAGAGCAGCGCCAGATAGGGCCAGAGCACCGCCAGCCATTGGGTGAGACCCGTGAAGCTCAAGAGATGGCCGCGCCGCCAGCCAAACAGCGTCAGCACGCCCGCGGGCGATGCCACTTCGGGCCGCACCAGCGAAGCCAGGGCGATGCTTGCCCCGAGCGCCCCCGCGGCGATCCCCAGCTGCACCCGCAGGCGGGCGGCGCGCGCCACCACGGCGGCAATCACCAGCCCATAGACCGTCCCCAGCACTGCCTCCCGCGTGAGCCAATCCAGCATAAGACCCGGCTTCAGCAGAAACTGCGCGCTGACCCACTTCGTCGCGGCGAGGGCGACCAGGAAAGCGCCGAAATAGACGGGAAAGCGCCGCGCCGGCTGCATCAACGCCGACAGCAGGGCGCCCACCGCCAGGGTGTTGAGCAGCGCGGAACTCATCTCGCCAAAGTTGAACGGCTGAGGAAGGAAGGCGGGCAGCAGCTGCGGCCTCCACGACGCCATCAACGGGAGCGACGGATTGACCTGGGCAAACAGCCAGAGGGCAAGCAGCGCCACGCCCCAGTCCACCACCCGTCCTTCCAGGAAGAGTTCATCGCGCAGCTTGGCGGCGAGCGCATGGAAGCGCGGACTCCGGAGCCACGGGGCGGCGAGTGCGCCGGCGGCGCAGCCGGCGGTGTTGGTGAGCAGATCGGCGAGGGAAGCGATGCGCCCGGGCACGAATCCCTGCAATGCCTCCATGGTGAGGCTGAGGGCGGCACCGGCCAGGGTCACCAGCATCAGCAGTTCCGGATGACGCAGCCGGCGCGTCAGCGCGAGGCCGACCAGCAGCCCGAAAGGCACATAGGCGGCGACATTGATCGCGAGGTCGAAGCCCGTCAGGTAGCGCGGCCACACCCCGAGGAAAGCGAATACTCCGCCCTCCGGCGCGTGCCAGCCGGAGAACGGGTTCAGGCTCGCATAGGCTATGAGCAGCGTGTAAGCTAGCGCGAGATACGCGCTCCGCGTCGCTCGGCGCGAACCCACCTGGGAGGCGTGGTCAATAACGTGCTGGGTCATCGGCGGCTTGCCGGCGCGCGGCGCGGGGTCCTGGGACGGCTGCATGAGATTCTACGATATCTTCAACGGCGACGCGGACGGCATATGTGCCCTGCACCAGCTGCGGCTGGCGGAGCCGCAGGCCGGAACGTTGGTCACGGGCGTGAAGCGCGACATCCGGCTGCTGGAGCGGGTGCCCGCCCGCGCGGGGGACGTGCTCACGGTTCTCGACATCAACCTGCGCGACAACCTGCCGGCGCTGCACGCGGCCCTGGAGCGCGGCGCCCGGTGCCTGTGGTTCGATCATCACGCGCCGGGAGACATACCCCGCCATCCCAACTTCGAGGCGCGCATCGAGACCGGTTCCGATGTCTGCACCAGCCTGCTGGTGGATCGCTACCTCAAGGGCTTGCACCGCGCTTGGGCCGTGGTGGGCGCTTTCGGCGACAATCTCGTGACGGCGGCGCAAAGCGCGGCGGTCCCCCTGGGGCTGCCGGCGAGCGACGTGCAGCGGCTGCGGGAGCTGGGGCAGGCGATCAATTACAATGCCTACGGGGAAACCGAGGAGGACCTGCATTATCCTCCCGCGGAACTTTACCTGGCCCTGAGCCGGTATCAGAATCCCTTCGAGTTCGTGGCGGACGAGCCGATTTTCGAGGTGCTGCGCGGCGCCTGCGCCGACGACATGGCCCGGGCCGAAGAGATCGCTCCGCACCTGGTGACGCCCCGCTGCGCTGCCTACATTTTTCCGGAGGAGGCCTGGGCACGGCGGGTCAACGGGGAATTCGCGAACCGCCTGGCCCGGGAGCATCCGCTTCGGAGCCACGCCGTGCTGGTGAAGGCGGCGGGCGGGTACCGGGTAAGCGTGCGCGCGCCGCTGGAGCATCCGGCCGGGGCCGACGCGCTGTGCGGCCGGTTCGAGACCGGCGGCGGACGGGCCGGGGCCGGCGGAATAAATCAGCTTCCGGAAGCTGACCTCGATAGGTTCCTCCGCCAGTTCGCACAGGCTTTCTAGCGGGGGATTTCGCCGCCAAGACGCCGTTCGGCGGCTACCCTTCACCGGAGGCGGCCAGGCAGCCTCTACGGGCCGACCACCGGCGTCGCCTTCTGCGAAGACACGAATATCGCGGCATCGGAAACCGCGACTACGTCGTGCTCCTCCCCGGCGCTGGTGAACAAATAGTCGCCCTGCTCCAGCTCGACACCGCCGATGCTCACCTTCCCCGAGAGAACCACAACCTCCTCGGTGCCGTGGTGGGTATGACACGGGAAGCGCGATCCGCGGGCCAGGCGCACGACCGACGAACGGCCGCCCGTTTCGTTGTTGCGGAAGAGGCTCCGCTCTATCCCCGGATAATCCGTAGCCTTCCACTCCCGGTCAACGGCTCGGTTCACCAACATCGCAGCTCCCTTTCCCGTCGTGCCGACGCGTGCTCAGTTAAGTTTGGCGAGTGCATTCATGATACCGGACCCTGATATCGGGGAGCGCCGCCGCGCGCAGCGCCACGGGAACCGGGGGCTAAGTTTCCGGCCGCTCCGGTCGAGGGCGCGGGCAGCGTCGGCGGGTCCATTGCGGCACTACCCGAATCTGGCGCCCTTCTCCCGGAGCAGCTCTCGCAGCAGCGAGCGATGGCAGCGCGCTTCGTTCTCGCAGTAGCACCCGACCGAGAAGTTGGTGCGGTGGGAAAGGGCGGCGAGCAGATCGAGGGTGCG
>DKBC01000311.1 GCA_002451065.1 Betaproteobacteria bacterium UBA6910 | reverse complement strand
AAGTTCACCGAGGTGGGCTACGTTGGGCGCGACGTGGATTCCATCGTTCGTGATCTGGTGGAGACCGCGATCAAGCAGACCCGCGAACAGGAGGTGCGCAAGGTGCGCCATCGGGCGGAGGACGCGGCCGAAGAGCGGGTGCTTGATGCGCTGCTGCCGCCGGCGCGGGAAATCGGTTTCTCGAGCGAGCCGCCGCTGGAGCGGGACAGCGGCACGCGCCAGAAATTCCGCAAGATGCTGCGGGAGGGGTCGCTGGATGACAAGGAGATCGAAGTGGAGGTTGCAACTTCCATCGCTTCCATGGAGATTTTCGCGCCGCCGGGGATGGAGGAATTGACCTCGCAGCTCCAGGGCATGTTCCAGAATCTCGGGGCCGGGCGTCGCAAGGCCCGCAAACTCAGGGTGAAGGAAGCCATGAAGCTGCTCACCGACGAGGAGGCGGCGAAGCTGGTGAACGAGGAGGAACTCAAGTTGCGTGCGGTGGCCAACGTCGAGCAGAACGGGATCGTTTTCATCGACGAGATCGACAAGATCACCGCCCGCGGCGAAACCGCGGGGGCGGATGTCTCGCGCCAGGGCGTGCAGCGGGACCTGCTGCCCCTGGTGGAGGGAACCACCATTTCGACCAAGTACGGAATGATCCGTACCGACCACATCCTGTTCATCGGCAGCGGCGCCTTCCACCTGTCGAAGCCCTCGGACCTGATTCCCGAGATGCAGGGCCGATTCCCGATCCGGGTCGAGCTGGGCTCCCTGTCAGTGGCCGATTTCGAGCAGATCCTGACCAACACCGATGCCTGTCTCACGCTGCAGTACCAGGCGCTGCTGGAGACGGAAGGGGTGAAGCTCGATTTCCGTCCCGAGGGCATCCGCCGCCTCGCGGAAATCGCGTTTGCGGTCAACGAGCGGACCGAGAACATCGGCGCCCGCCGGCTTTATACGGTGATGGAGAAGCTGCTGGAGGACGTGTCCTTCGACGCTGCCAAGCGCTCCGGGGAAACCGTGGTGGTGGATGCCGGCTACGTGGATACGCGCCTCAAGGATTTGGCCGCGAGCGAGGACCTCTCGCGTTACGTCCTCTGATCTTTCCCGGAAGAAAAGGAGTCCACTTCCCGGCCGTGAAGCAGGGAATAGTGGCGCAGGCGACCGGGCGCGTGGGCGCCTACCGCCGAAACCACGATGACGAGGGTGAATATCGCCGCGGCGGAATCAGGGAATAGGGGCATGGCTCCAAGCAGCGCCAGCTTCGCCAGGATCGCCACGCCCCGCACCTGGACCAGCCACACGCCGTTCCCCCAAACCTCGATTGCCATCATGGCGATGCCGCTGGCGACGGTGAGCCAAAGGAAGTACAGCCACTCCGCGGGTGCAGATCCCAGCAGGTACGCGCCGCCGATGCCCGCGGTACCGATGAGGTGCAGGGTGCGCAGGGAGATGTTGATCCAGCGTTTCCCCGGCAGCTTTCGGTAGTGGGGTGGGAAGAGTGCCCGTAGAAGGCTCATGGCGTGAAGTTTACGGCTCCGCTTCCGGTGCCCAACGCAGCCGCCCCCGGCGCGCCGAGCGCAGCAGGAATCGGGCGGGGTCAATCGCTGCCGCCAGGTCGCTCTCCAGCGGACAAGGCTCGTCTTCCAGATGCGAGGCGATCAGCTCGGCGCCGATCTCGGCCCAAACCAGGCCGCGTGCGCCCAGGCCCAGCAGTCCAAAGAGCCCAGGGAGGCGTGGCACCTCCTCGAGCCGGGAGCGGGTGAGGTCCCCAGCCCCCGCGCAATCCGGTAGCGCCCCGGCGAGGGGCAGACGATCGGGTGTCGCGGTCCTGAAGCCCACCCGCCCGTCAAGGGCGGACGGATTGAGGCCCGCGGACGCGCCGGGCAGGAGCCGCTCCAGACGCGCCAGGTTGCTTTCGTGGCTATCGATCCGCGGGTTCGGGTCATCGTCGGCATCAAAGGTTGCCCCCACGGAACCCACGCCCTGATCGGCGGGCTTAACGCATCCCTCCCGGCACACAACCATAGGCAGGTCTCTCAGCGATTCGGCGGGGAGAAAAGTCACTTGGCCGCGCACGCTCCTGAAAGGGAGGCCCGCTGTCTGCCTGAAGGCGAGCGCCTGGTAACCATTGGCGAGCACCAGCAGCGGGGTTTCCGCGATGGCTGCGCCCTGCGCGTCGAGCACCCGCCAAACATCACTGGTGCGCTCGATGGCGGCGACGGATCGACCCCAGTGGATCCGCGTTTCGGAACAACCCGCAAGCTGCGCCATGCACAGCGTGATGGGATTGATCCAGCCCCCGGCCTTCAGCAGCAGCCCGCCTTGGGCTACCGGCCAGCGCGCGATGCGCGCCGACTCTTCGCGCGAGACCGGGGTCAGGAACTCTTCCGGGTAGCGGTGGCGCTCGGCGATTTCCCGCATTTCGGCTTGATGGACGTCGTCTCGCGCCAGCTGCAGCACGCCGTTGGCAGCCCAGGCCAGGGGAATGCCGCACCGCTCCAACGCTCCCCAATGCCGCCGCGCATAGAGGCAGCCGGCACGGGAAAGGCGGGAAGCGAGGTTGTCGTCGCGGGACAGCAAGGGTTTGAAGACCCCGGCGATGGGATCGGGCGTGCTGCCAGTCGGTGCCGGCCGGCGATCCAGCACCTCCACGCGCCATCCGCGGGAGCCGAGGCGGGCGGCGACGGCGCTGCCGGCAATTCCGGCGCCCAGCACGACGGCATTGCGCGGAGCCTGTCTGAGCGTGTCGCGGGAAGGCCCCGACAGTCGCGCCACCAGCATCTCACGCTTGATGCCGAACCCGGGACGTTTCTCGACGGCGAAACCTGCGGCGGCAAGGCCGTCGCGCACATGGCCGGCCACCGTCCAGGTGGCAGCGGTTGCACCGGACGCGGCCAGGCGCGCCAGGGCGCGAAAGACGGCGGGCGACCACATTTCCGGATTTTTCGCGGGCGAAAAACCATCCAGATAGATCGCGTCCGCCCGGGCGCGCAGCTTTGGCAACAGTTCGGATATGTCGCCTAGGCCAAGGGTGAGAACTACGCGCCCGCTCTCGAATTCCAGGCGGTGGCATCCCGGAACCAGCAGGGGCCAGGCGGCGAGGAGTTCCGCCGCGGGCGTCGCGAGCTCTGGCTGGCGGGCGTGGATCGCTGACAGATCTTCGCGCAGCAACGGATGCTTCTCCACCGAGACAAAGTGCAGCCGGCCGCACCGCGCAGGGTCCGCACGCCAGGCCGCCCAGGTAGCAAGAAAGTTGGTACCCAGCCCGAACCCGGTTTCGACGATCGCGAAGCGCTCCCGGTTTTGCCAGCGGGCGGGAAGGTCATTGCCATTCAGGAATACGTGCCGCGCCTGCCCCAGTCCGCCGTGGGTTGGGTGGTAGACGTCCCGATAGGTCTCCGACCAGGGCGTCCGGTCGGTAGTGAAGGCGAGGCGGGCAGGGATTATGGGGGATACAGGCATACATCGCCGCGTTGATCCTGGAGTGCGCTGAGACTAACACGCCGCCCCCGATCTGGATAACAGTCTGGCCGAGAGATTGCCACGCGCTACACCCCGTCAGGGGTTTGGACCGGTTTGCTCTATATCAGGAAGCGTCATGGCGTCCGTGACAACCCAAAATCGAATAGATGCTCAAGCGCTGGTGGACGACAGAAAATCTTGCCATGAAATCTCATCGCTACGGGATAATGGAAGCCATTTGCCGGGACACCGGCCCGATCGCAGGAATCGGGGCCGGCGTTTTGGGCTACTCTACAAGGAGGAGAAGGTGATTTCGGAAGACATGCGCGTTGCTTGCGCCGCCGCCGCCAAGAAATGGCAGGTTTCGCCAGAAGTTCATCCTGACGACTTCATACTTCGCTACCTCCTGGATAGCCCCACTTTTTCTTCCACCGACCAGGCGCTGGAAACATACTTCGAAGACGGGGCAAGATCCGCCCAGCAGCTTTCCGCTTTGTTGAACGATGTTTGCGGTTTCGAGGAGCAGGCATGCCAAGTTCTCGAGTTTGCGGCGGGATATGGTCGCGTGACCCGGCACATCAAACACGCGGCGCCTTACTGCTCAGTTACCGCGTGCGATATCCACCCGGAGGCGGTGAGGTTTATCAGTGAAACCCTGGGCATTCCAGCGGTGCCTTCTACTCATGTGCCGGAGGAACTCCGGCTTGATGCCGCGTACGACGTGGTCTTTGCGTTGTCCTTCTTCTCGCACATGCCGAAGACTACTTTTTCACGCTGGCTTCAGAAACTGGCTGCGCTGGTGAAGCCCGAAGGTTACCTTATCTTTACGACCCATGGTTTGATGAGCCGGCGCGCGGCGGCATCGGGCTGCGTATTCGATCAGGACGGCTTCTATTTTGCCCCGGCCAGCGAGCAAAAGGATCTTGATGAAGCAGAGTATGGCGTCGCGATTGCGCTGCCCCGGTTTGTATTCTCGGAAATCGCCAACATTCCCCAGCTGACGGTCGCGTATTTTCAGGAAGGGAGTTGGTGGGGGCACCAGGATGTGTTCGTCCTGCGCGCGGTGTCGGAGACGCTGACTCCCGCGCCTTTCTCAGCACCGGATATTGGCCGGAGGGCCCGATCCTTTTACCATTCGCTGCGGGCGATGGTGAAGCGGTTCCGGAGGTGATCCGATTGGATAACCCGGGTCCACTGGGCCAATGGAGCCTCGAAAGGTGTGGGGATCGATTTCAAAAGGGGGTCTCGGCGGGGCGGGGCTTTGTGACTTCTTCGAGGTCTCTCACTGACGGGACAAGATAACATGTCTCGGCGGCTGCGTTCGGATGGGGCCGGAGCTTCCGCCATCCCGACGGCTGGATTCGCATGACCAGCCGCTGTACCCATTCAGAAGGAGGTGCCTGATGAAACAGACTGTGATGTTGGCTGCGGTGGCAGTGCTGGTTGCGGTGCCGGCCCTGGCCCAGAAACAGGAAGCCGCCGCCGGCGTGCCGGTGGAGACTAAGGCTGCGGATCAGGATTCCGCGAAGATGGCGGCCGTTTCGAGGAAAGGTTCCAGACGGCACGAGGATGCGCGGCACTGCCTGGAGCTCAAGAACAACTTTGAGATCATCAAGTGCGCCGAGCAGTATCTCTGAGCGTCAAGGCGCGTGGGAAATACGCTTAGAAGCCCGGGGACGGATCAGCCACCCGCCGGGAAAAAGCCTGTCGCGGGTGCCGCCGGGCCGGCAGCACCCGGGAAGAGGCTTCTGGGTTAAAGCCTGGCCTTCACGTCCGCGGCAAAATCTTCGTAGCGCCGCAGGGGCGTCACGTCCACGCGCACGTGCTGGCCGTGCTCTTTCATGATGGGCAGGTCCAGCAGGATCTGATCCAGCGTGTCGGGACCGTCGACATTCACAATGGCCACTACGCGGCGTTGGCCCACGCACTTCCACAAGTCCACCACCGCGCCGGCCTTCTTGGCCCCGATGGCGGCGTCCGCTTCCCGCGCCCAGATGGCGAACAGCTCCTTCTGGCTCATCGTCGCGGGGTACTCCACATGAAAATCAAGGAAATAGAGCATAACCTTCTCCTCCACTGGTGTCGTTGACCTGAAATTGGGGTGCCGACCGGACGCCGGACCGTGGAGGCATTTTAGCGCGCATTTCAACAGCTAGACCCTACCGACTTCGCGCCAAGGGGAATTCTGGTACGCCTGATCAGAGAAATTAGCGCTGGACCAGCGATGCCGCCCCGGTTGCGATCCCAACACAGACCGTGCCCACAGCTGTTATCGGGGGACCTGTTGGTTCCTCCTGGAGGGTCGCCGAAGCCGCGCATGGGAATCGAAACCCCATGCTCTGGCAACCAACGGTTTATCCGCGGCGTCGCCGTTCCCACGCCACGGCGACGGCGTCCGGGTCCAGAATTTCGACTGCGGCCTGGGCCACCCGGCGGGTGTCATGCCAGGCGTAAGCCCCCACAGCGGCGGCGCCAATCGCGGGGAGCCAACGGGAGACGCCCTTGTGGGCGATGCGGTGCGTGAGCTGGAGCGCGATCTGTCCGGCCACCCCTTTGGCGGCTTGGTTCGAAAGGCGGCGGACCAGGACCCGCTGACCCACGCGTACGGAAAGGTCGCGCACGGCCTGGGCCGCCGCGTAGCGAAACAGGCAGTAGAGCATGTGCTCCCGGGTGAGATCCGCGTGCCTTCCGTAGGCGCCGGCGATATCGGAAACCATCTGGGACTGAATCTTCCAGACGGCAACCAGTTCCGGCAGGATCGTGATCCAGCCCAGGGGGCCCACGGGCAGGGCCAGGGAGCCCGCCGTGAGAGAGGCGCGAGCGGAGGCGGATTGAGCGATGGCCCGGGCCCGGGCCGCGGCATCGAAGGCGGCCTGCTCGCGGGTGCCCGGAACGCTGAGGATCACTGACAAGATCGAGTCCGCGATGGGCGCTATCCGGGCGCTTGCGGGCGAGGGGGAGACCGCGTTGCCCATTTGATCAGAAATCATCCGGAATTCGATGGGAGTTCGCGAGTGAACATCGAGCCGGGCTGCATTAGCTTCCGAGCTCCTCCAGCAGGCTCACCAAGTCGTCCGCATGCTCTTCCTCCATCGCCAGGATCTCCTCCAGCATGCGCCGGGTGGTGGGATCGTCGTTGCCCATATACGCGATCATCTCCCGGTAGCTGTCGATCGCGATGCGCTCGGCCACCAAGTCCTCCTTGATCATGCCGGTGAGCGAATCCCCTTCCACGTATTCGGCGTGGCTGCGTGTGAGCAGCCCGTCGGGGGAAAAGTCCGGTGCTCCTCCCAGTTGTACGATTCTTTGGGCGATCTGGTCGGCATGGGTCTGCTCCTCGTTGGCGTGCTGGAGAAACTCCTGTGCCACGCTCTGGGCATTGATTCCCGACGCCATGAAGTGGTGGCGCTTGTAGCGCAGCACGCAGACTATCTCGGTGGCCAGCGCTTCGTTCAACAGCCTGATCACGACATTGCGGTCGGCGCGATACCCCTCGGTGACGGCACCGGACTCAATATGTTTCCGGGCCCGGCGGCGAAGCGTCTGGATGTCGGTGAGAAAGGGTTTCTTGCTTGGTGCATCTTTTGCCATTGGATGTTCTCCATTGCCGGGATTATGCAGCGCCGCTTGCCGGCGGCGTGGTTAAGGTTAGCCGGTTCCGGGCTCGAGGGCCAGCGTAACCGACAATGCTTCGGCTCCCGCGCGGGGGCGGTTCCCTCTCGGGCAGGCGCCTGACGTTCGAACCGACATCGCTGCTAGCCGAGCCTGCGCGCCAGGTACAGCAGCGGATACACGACGAGCAGGCCGATGAAGAACGCCAGCAGCACGAGGGCAAGAAAGAATTCGCCGGGTCGCTGGATCAGCCGGCTGAGAATCCAGCGCGCATGGGATCCCTTGTGAATTTCCCGCCACTCCTGTTCCCACTGGGCCCGCGCCTGGGCGGCAAAGGTGGCGGACTCCTGACGCAGCAGTTCCCGGGCCCGGGGAAAGTCCTCATCTTCGACCCAAATGGAACCGAAACCCAGCAAGGTCGGCGGAGTTTCGGAAAATCTGATGCCGTGGGAATCGAGCAGCGCGCGCAGCTCCGCGAGCTGGTCGGATTCCAGCTGCGCGAGGCCGACCAACCGCTTCACGCCAAATCCGCTTGCGCCCTAGCGGCTCGTCAACAGCGGCGTGAAGCCGACGGTTCGCGCGATGCGCTCGGCGCTGAGGCGTGCATCCGACGCGGACGGATAAGGGCCAGCCTCCACGCGGTAGAGACCGCCCTGGTGAGAAAGGAAGAGGGCATCCTCCAGCCCAGCAAGCTCGCTGCGGAGATGCGACAGGAAATTGTCCGCGTTCTCGCGGGCCCCGAAGGCGCCGAGTTGAAGATAGACACCTGGGGGCCGGGACTCCTCGGTCTGCGATAACGTGGTGAGCAGATTCTCCCGCTCCATGACAGTGACGACGGGTACGGCGGCGCCGTTCGGCTCAGCAGTCCGAGGGGCGACCGCAACGGACTGCATTCGTGGCTGCTCACTGCGCGCCGAATCGACCAGCCTTGGGACCTCCGCGGCTTCCGCCGGCGGGGGTTCCCCGGGAATGATGGTTTCGACTTGCACCAGGCCGCTGCCGCCCGCGACCAAATCCAGCCTGCAGGCGGCGGTGAAGGAAAGATCGATCACCCGGTCGGGATGAAAGGGTCCCCGATCGTTCACGCGCACCACTACCGATCGGCCGTTGCTCAAGTTGGTGACCCGAACATAGCTGGGAATGGGAAGGATGGGATGGGCCGCGGTCATGCCATACATGTCATAGATCTCGCCGGACGCGGTCCTCCGCCCGTGGTAGCGCCGCCCGTACCAGGAGGCGAGGCCTTTCACCTTGTAGGGTCGCAGTTCGGTCATGGGCGTGTATCTCTTTCCCAACGCCTCATAGGGTTTCGTGTTGGCGGCGCGCAGCGGCTCCGGCCGGGGCACCGCGTCGGGCACCTCACCCAGATTGGCGGGCGGGCTCGATCCGGGGCCATCGTCCAGGTAGTAGCCCCCGCCCAGCTTCAGGGAACTGGACGGCACGGCGCAGGGAAGGTCGGTTCCCTGCTCGGCCACTGCCGGGCCGTTGCCGCCTGCGGGCCCGTTATCAGAGCGCGTAGAGGGGGTGGACCCGCAGGCCGCCAGAATCAGCACGGCCGAGAGCGCGCCGATAGGCTTCCAGCCTGCTGCCGCAACACTGGCGTGGCAGGCGCCAGGCGCCGCGGTAGGAATCATGTCTGCAACAGCCTCTTATGGGTCTGGATGCTCATCAGGATACCGAAACCCAGCATCAGGGTCACCATGGAGGTACCGCCGTAACTGACCAGTGGCAAAGGCACGCCCACTACCGGCAGAATCCCGCTGACCATGCCCATGTTCACGAAAGCGTAGGTGAAGAAGGTCAGCGTGATGGCTCCGGCGATAAGGCGGCTGAACAGATTGGGGGCGTTCGCGCTGATCACCAGGCCCCGCGCAATGACCGTTGTGAACATGAGCAGGAGGATCGTGTTCCCGAGAAGCCCGAACTCCTCTGAATATACCGCGAAGATGAAGTCGGTGGTGCGTTCGGGAATAAACTCCAAGTGGCTCTGGGTCCCCGCCATCCAGCCCTTGCCGAGACCCCCCCCGGAGCCTACGGCAATGGTGGACTGGATCGTGTGGTAGCCCGCCCCCAAGGGATCCTGCATGGGATCGAGCAGGGTAAGGATGCGACGTCGCTGGTAGTCATGGAGCAGGGACCAGAGCAGCGGCGCCGCAGCGCCCGCAGCGAGTGCCAGGCCCGCCATGATTTTCCAGGATAGCCCGGCCAGGAACAGCACGAAGAGGCCGCTGGCCGTTATCAGCACCGCCGTACCGAGATCGGGCTGCCTGACGATCAGGCCCACCGGCACCAGCAACAGCAACGTGGCGATGGCGTAGTCCCTGAGTCGCAGGGTGGCTTCGTTCTTGTCGAAGTACCAGGCTAGCATCAAGGGCACGCCGACCTTCATGAACTCCGAGGGCTGAATGCGGGTGACCCCGAGGTCGAGCCAGCGCCGGGCTCCATTGACGACTTCGCCAAAAAACGCGACCCCCACCAGCAGCATGAGCCCGAGGAAATATAGCGGAACTGCGACACGCATCAGGCGTTGCGGGGGAACGTTGGCCACCACCCACATAATCGCCAGGGCAACGCCGAGATTGATAATCTGGGCGAGAACCCTCGGCCAGCTCCCGTCGGAGGCGCTGTAGAGGGTGAGCAGTCCGGTGAAGACCAGCAGCATAACGCCGCCGAGCAGCGGACCGTCGACGTAAGCGGTCAGATTTTTCCAGACGCGTCTAATCATGGCCGTCACCTTCGTCATCTGCCTTCGGCTCCATGCCTTCGGGAAGCTTGCCGAGGAGATAATAATCGATCACCTGGCGCGCGATGGGGGCCGCCGTGGATCCGCCGTGGCCGCCGTTTTCCACCAGCACCGCGAGGGCGATCTTGGGATTATCAGCGGGCGCGAAGGCGATGAACAGGGCGTGGTCGCGCAAGCGCTCGGCGACTTTGCTCTCGTCGTACTTTTCCCCCTGCTTCATGCCCACTACCTGGGCGGTGCCGGTCTTTCCGGCGAATTGGTACGGAGCCCCGGCGCCGGCTCGAGCCGCCGTGCCCCCCGTCGCCGTGACAGCCACCATGGCGCCCTTTACCAGCTGCAGATTTTCAGGCCGGATCTTGAACTCGAATACCGGATTGGGCTCGACGAGGCGTTTCTCGCCACTGAGTGCATCCTGGATCTGCCTGACAAGGTGGGGGCGGTAGGCAACCCCGTCGTTGGCGAGCACCGCGGTGGCGAAGGCAAGCTGCATGGGTGTAGTGAGATTGTAGCCCTGACCGATGCCCACCGAGATGGTGTCGCCAGCAAACCATTTCTGTTTGAAGCGCTTCCACTTCCATTCCTGGGACGGCAGGAGCCCGGCAAGCTCCCCGCTGACGTCGATCCCGGTGGGGCGGCCAAATCCGAACCTGCCGATCACGTTGTGAATGGCGTCGATGCCCAGCTCGTTGGCGAGGCCGTAAAAATAGGTGTCGCAGGAGATTACGATGGCCTTGCGCATGTCCACCACGCCATGACCCCCCGGCTTCCAATCGCGCCAGCGGTGAGAAACGCCCGGCAGCGTGAAGTACCCGGGATCGGAAATGGTGAAACTGGGACTGCGCTTGTTGAGTTCGAGGCCCGCCATGGCCATGAACGGCTTGAACGTCGAACCCGGAGGGTACTGCCCGCGCAGGGCGCGGTTGGTAAGCGGCTTGTCCGGGGAGTCGTTGAGCGCCTCCCAGTTCTGGGGATCAATGCCCTCGACAAAAAGGTTCGGGTCGTAGCCCGGGCGGGATACGAACGCAAGGACCCCCCCGGTGGCGGGCTCGATCGCCACCAACGCGCCGCGGAATTCTCCGAAGGCGCGCTCCGCCACTTCCTGGAGCCGGATGTCGAGAGCGAGGGTCAGGGTATTCCCGGAAACCGGCGCGGTGCGCGCCAGTGTCCGAATGGCGCGCCCGCCCGCGTCCACCTCCACTTGCTCGTACCCGGTGGTGCCGTGGAGTTCCTGCTCATAGCTGTGCTCGAGGCCCACCTTGCCGATGTAATCGGAGCCGCGATAGTTGGCCCAGTTGCCGGTGGCCTGGAGCGACTCCAGGTCCTTGTCATTGATGCGCCCGATGTAGCCGATCACGTGCGACGCCACCTCCCCCCGCGGGTAGTGACGAAACAGTCTGGCGCGCAACTCGACGGAGGGGAAGCGGTAACGATTGGCGGCAAAGCGGGCCGCCTCCTGGTCGGTCAGCAGGGTGCGAATCGGAATACTTCCACGATTTCCGACCTCCTCCTGCAGCTTATTGAAGCGCTTTCGGTCCCGCGGCGAGATCTCCACCAGCTCGGAAAGCGCGTCAATGGTGGCGTTCATGCTCTCCGCGGCGCCGGGATCTATCTCGAGGGTGTAGGCGGAGTAATTGTGGGCCAGCACTTCTCCGTTCCGGTCCAGGATCAGGCCACGATTGGGCACCACGGGCACCAGGGAGATGCGGTTCTGCTCGGCAAGCGTCTGGTAATACTCGTGCTGGTAGACCTGCAAATGGACGAACCGCCCCAGGAGGGCCAAAAATAACAGGAGCACGAGGCCGGCGGCGATCGCCAGCCGCACGCGAAAGAAGCGCAGTTCGCGCTCGGTATTTCGCAGTTCGACCTTGCTGTTCCTTGCCATTCAGCTACCGGGAAACAGGACTCGCGCTTACACCTGGTCGGGGTCGGATTTCGGCACTCTGGGGAGACGCAGCAAGACGCACATGGGGACCCAGAGCAAGGCCCCGAAGACGCTGCCCAGGAAGTATTCCCAGCCCGGGAATAGTCCGCCTTTGGCCATGGCCAGTACGGCGAGCAGGGCTTGGGCCACGAGCATGAGAGGCAGCACATGCCAGAACTGCGCCACCAACCCGAACATGCGCAGCCTGCGGTGGAGGACGAAGCCGGCGAAGGCTATGACCGAATAAGTGAGCGCGTGCTGGCCGAAGAGTGTGCCGTAGGCGACGTCCATGACCAGGCCCAGCACCCAGGCCAAGGTCATGCCGAAACGATGCGGCTGCTGTACCGACCAGTAGAGCACCAGGAGAGCGATGAAGTCGGGGCGGATCCAGCGTGCCACTCCGGCAAGGGGCAGCAGGTTGAGCAGCAGCGCCACGGTGATGGTGAAAGCAATATATGCCGGCTTGACCGGGAGCAGGATCTGCTGGGGGCGCGGAACGGCCATTGTCAGCGAGCGCCTCGCCTGGTCTTGGTCCGAGGCTGTTTTGCCTCGGCGGGTTCTGCGGGCTTCTCGGGGAACTTCTCCGGAGCCGTGAGCACCAGCAGGTGCCGGTTCCGATCCACGCCCGCCGAGGGGGTGCATACCACGCGCGCGAAGGGATATCCGGAATTGTGCTCGATGCGGGAGACGGTTGCCACCGGCAGCCCCGACGGATAGGTGCCGTCGATTCCGGAAGTGACGAGGAGGTCGCCGTTCTGAATATCGGCGCTTTCGGCGAGGTAGCGCACCTCAAGCGAGTTTTCCTCCCCCGTCCCGAACAGGATGGTGCGCAGCCCCGTGCGCGCCGACTGCACCGGGACTGCGTGGTCCTTGTCGGTGATCAAGGTGACCTCCGCCAGGAAGGGGTAGGCGCGCGTCACCTGGCCCGCGACCCCCGTGTCATCCACCACCACCTGTCCGGCCCGCACCCCGTCCTGCCGGCCCTTGTCGATGACCAGTTTGCGCGTGAAAGGGTTACGCTCCGCGTAAACGATTTCCGCAGTCGTGGCGCTGCCGGCAAGACGTTCTTTGGCCTCCAGTAGCTTGCGCAGGTAGGCGTTCTCGGCGGTAAGTGCCTGGAGCCGCTGGAGTTCCGCGGAATTGGCGAGGTGCTCCTGGCGCAGGCGGGAATTCTCGGAAATCAGGCTGGTCTGGGTGACGAAGAACTCCCCTATCCGGGAGATGGCATCGATGGGGGCTACCGCGGCCCGTTGCAGCGGGTAGAGCACCGCCGCCACGCCCTGGCGGAGCAGTTCGAGATATTGGAAGCGGGCGTCGCCGGTCATCATTACCAGCGATACCAGCGCGAAAAAAGAAAGCCGGGTGAGCGGGCTCGGGCCGCGCTTAAAGAACGGCGGGGTGGATTGCTCCATGGACGGCCGTCAGCTTCCGCTCCCAGCGGTCAGCCTGTGCGAGCGCTGAGGGCTGAAAGCCGATCGCCGAAAGCCGTCAGTCACTCGTGAAGATGGTCACCAGCGTGTCCATCTTCTCCAGCGCCTTTCCGGATCCGCGTACCACGCACGTCAGCGGATCTTCGGCGATGATGACGGGCAAGCCGGTCTCCTCCATGAACAGCCGGTCGATATCCCGCAGCAGCGCGCCTCCCCCGGTAAGCACCATGCCGCGCTCGGCGATGTCCGCTCCAAGCTCGGGGGGGGTCTGCTCCAGCGCCTGCTTTACCGCGCCCACGATGGCGTTCAGGGGCTCGGTAAGCGCTTCCAGGATTTCGTTCGAGGATATGGTGAAACTGCGCGGGATCCCTTCGGCCAAGTTGCGCCCCTTGACCTCCATCTCCCGCACTTCGGACCCGGGAAACGCGGAGCCGATCTCCTTCTTGATTTCCTCGGCGGTGGTTTCGCCGATCAGCATGCCGNNCATGCCGTAGTTGCGGCGAATGTAATTGACGATGGCCTCGTCGAACTTGTCGCCACCTACGCGCACCGAGCTGGAATACACGATGCCGCCCAGAGAAATCACCCCGACCTCGGTGGTGCCGCCACCGATATCCACCACCATGGAGCCGGTGGCTTCTTCCACCGGCAGCCCCGAGCCGATGGCGGCCGCCATCGGCTCCTCGATCAGCTCCACCTTGCGCGCCCCCGCTCCGTACGCGGATTCGCGGATGGCGCGCCGCTCCACCTGGGTCGAGCCGCAGGGAACGCAGATCACGATGCGCGGACTGGGGGAGAACAGGCGCGAGTCATGCACTTTCTTGATGAAGTGCTTGAGCATCTGCTCAGTGACGGTGAAGTCGGCGATGACCCCGTCCTTCATGGGGCGGATGGCAGTGATGTTGCCGGGCGTGCGCCCAAGCATCTGTTTCGCGGCGAGGCCCACCTGCTGGATGACTTTCTTGCCGTTGGGACCGCCTTCCTGGCGTATCGCCACCACCGACGGTTCGTCGAGTACGATTCCCTGGCCGCGAACATAGATCAGCGTGTTGGCTGTTCCCAGGTCAATGGCCAGGTCGTTTGAAAAGTAACCGCTCAGGAATCCGAACATATTGCTCATGTGCCGCGCGCTTCGCGGGATGGTCGTGAAATGCGGGTATAATACTCTAACTGCGTCGCGTATTTGAAGGTCCTGCAAGGGTTTTTTGTGTCGCTCAGCCACGACGACGTCCACCGCATCGCCCACTTGGCCCGGATCGAGGTCACAGAAGCGGAAACTGCCCAGGTGCTGGACCAGCTCAACGGCATCTTCCGCCTGATCGAAGAGATGCAGGCGGTCGATACCCAGGGCGTGGAGCCCATGGCTCATGCCCGGGACGTGGTCCTCCGGCTCCGGGAGGACGAGGTGACGGAAGCCGACCGGCATCGACTTTTCCAGTCGATCGCTCCCCAAGTCGAATCGGGCTTGTATCTCGTTCCCAAGGTCATCGAATAGCGCACCTTGTCCCGGCGCCGGTCCGCGCCGCGCAATCATTCACCCATGCTTAACGCCACGCTCAGGGAATTGTCGCAATTGCTGGCCGCCGGAAAGTCGTCCAGCGTCGAGCTCACCACTGTATTTCTACAACAAATCAAACAGTTAAACGGGTCTCTTAACGCCTTCATCACGGTAGACGAGGGCCGGAGCCTGGAGCAGGCGAGGGCCGCGGACGACCTTATCGCCGCCGGCAGGTCCCACGCGCTGACGGGGATCCCGGTGGCGTGGAAGGACATCTTCTGTACCAGGGGCTGGCCCACGACCTGCGGGTCCAGAATCCTGGCGAACTTCGTCGCCCCCTACGATTCCCACGCCGCAGAATTATTCGGGCGCGCGGGGCTGGTCAATCTCGGGAAGACCAACATGGACGAGTTCGCCAT
>DKBC01000094.1 GCA_002451065.1 Betaproteobacteria bacterium UBA6910 | reverse complement strand
TAACGCTGCGGGAGCGGCGGGCGCGGGCGCTCCGGACCGTCGGTTGCGAACGATGGCCGCGGCAACGTGCCGGAAGCTTCCGGCTCCCCCTTGGGGGCGACCATTCGCGTCCCCGGGATTCTGACCGGGCTCCTGCCCCTCTGCCCTTCTCCGTTCCAGGGAGGCCTGACTTCCCGGGGCGCGCGGGTGGCAACCACCGGCCTTGACAGGGCCCTGTCCGGCGGCCGGACCGCTTTGCCGGTCTCGGGCACCACACTGGCCGGTCCCGGTTTCACCGGAGGCGCACCATGGAAGGGCTCAAGCTCCCGCGGTTCCAATTTCGCATGCCGCGCTCCGCGAACCGGGCCCTTTCCGAAGCGGGCGTCGTTCAAGACCATGACGGCATTGGACACCTTGGTGTTCTGGTAAACGATCCTGTCCATGTTCACCACGCTGGTGTGGCTTATCACGACGTTGTTCACGACCCGGGGTCCGCCCCAGCCGCGCCACGACGGCGCACCGGCGAAACCCGGCCGGCCCCACCATGGACGAAGCGGCTCGCCCCAGCCCAAGGGCACCCAGCCGACGCCAGAGGGTCCGATGCCGATGCGAACCGATACGCCGGAACCCAACCCGAAGAATGCAACCAATGCGGGAGCGTAGACCGGCCGCGCGATTACGGGACCGGGAGTCCACGCCCACACATCCTGCACGAAAACCCACCGCCCGTAGTGAAACGGCGCCCACCCCCACGGGGAATCGTCGACCCAGGTCCAGCCGTAAAATGGATCCCAGATCCAGCTGCCCGTGCTGTACGGAGCCCAGCCCGGCGCGACCCCCTGGGGCACCCAAACCGTTCCGTAGGAGGGAACGACGCGCCAGGTGCCGTAGTGGTCCAGCGCGCCAACCCCATATACGCCGGGCGAGACGTAACGAGCGCTGAGCGCCTCCACTTCGTGATCGGTCCTGGCGTAGTTCCAGCGGTCCCAGGCGTCGAGCTCGGGGGCAACGTAGCTCTCCACCGTGGGCGCATCGATCCCCCGCACCACCACTTCCTCGCTGGGCGAAAGGGCACGAAACTGGCCGTCGGCCGTGGTAATGGTGGCGCGCCCGCCACGCCGGGTGGTGAAATGGGTGGCATCCTCGATGATCGCGGCGCGGTAGTAGCCCGGCTGTTCAATGGTGAATGCCGCGTTCGGCGTGCCGATCTCAACGGTCTGGCCGGCGGGCAGGGTACGAAAGTCAAGCGAGGCCTCGCCGCTGGTCAGCTGGAACTGGATGAGGTCGGGCTCCAGGTTGACAAGGGCAAGCTGGGTTTCTTCCGCCAGACGCACGAAAGCGCGCGCGCCGACCTGGATTTCGAGGTTGGCGCGCTGGCCCGTGTACAGCGCGTCGCCGGGCCACAGCGGCGTGTTGACCCGCGCCGGGGCCCAGTCCTCGGCGCCCGGACGCCAGAACGACGCCTGGCCCTCGATGAAGCTGAGGCGCGGCGGCGTCAGGTCTGTTTGCGGCGGTTCCTCGGGGCCCGCGGCAGCGGCCAAGCTGCTCGCCAGCAGCAGCGCCGAGCCAATCGCCGCGGAAATGAATCTTGCGTGTTTCATGACGGTCTCCTTTCGAGAGGCCATGCTCTTCCGGTCTCTGCCATGAAACATTCTAGAAACCCCTGCCTGAACCGGTGCTGAACGGGAAACGCCTCGCCTCCCGCTCGCCCGGCCCGGTGAAATCCTTGCGCCGCCCATCCCGCCGCCGCGAACAGGCCACGCCTGCGCCGCCGGAAGCAGAGCAGGGGGTAAGTCGAGGTTGGGACCATTCTCAAGGCGCGGATGCCGTACCGCCCGCTTGGGTCAGATCGCGCCCTGGTCCCTCAGGGCACGCTGGGCCGCGTCGTCGTAGCCAAGAGCGGAAAGTACCTCCGCCGTGTGGGTTCCGAGGCGGGGGCCGAGCCAGCGGATTTCGCCCGGAGTGTCCGACAGTCTGGGCACGATGCCCGGAACCTTGAGTGGGCGGCCGTCGGGCATCGGGGCCTCCCGGATCATTTCCCGCGCCTGGTAGTGGGAATCGGCAACGATGTCGGCGATATCGTAGATGCGGCCCACCGGCACCTCCGCCCGCTCCAGGGTCTCCACCACCTCGTCCAATGCCCGCCCGGAGGTCCAGGCGGCGATGGCGTCCTCGATTTCGTCGGTGTGGGCCACGCGGCCATCGTTCTTCGCCATGGCGGGATTGTTCGCCAGGTCCTGGCGGCCGATGGCGGCCATCATGCGCTTGAAAATGGAGTCGGCGTTGGCCCCGATCACCACGTACTTGCCGTCACCGGTCGGGTAAGTGTTGGAGGGCACGATGCCGGGGAGCGACGCGCCGCTCCTCTGGCGCACGAAGTTGAACATGTCGTACTCGGGCAGCAGGCTCTCCATCAGGTTGAACACCGACTCGTAGAGCGCCACGTCCACCACCTGCCCTTTGCCCGCGTTGTCCCGGTGGCGCAGCGCCATCAATGCCCCGATCACGCCGTGCAGCGCGGCGATGGAGTCGCCGATGGAGACGCCCACCCGGCACGGCGCCCGGTCGGGAAATCCGGTCAGGTGGCGCAGCCCGCCCATGGATTCGCCGATGGCGCCGAAGCCCGGCCGGTCGCGGTAGGGGCCGGTCTGGCCGAAACCGGAGAGCCGGACCATTACCAGCCGGGGGTTCAGTGCCGAAACCTGCTCCCAGCCCAGGTTCCAGCCCTCCAGCGCTCCGGGCCGGAAGTTCTCCACCACCACGTCAGCCCCCTTTACCAGGCGGCGCACGATCTCCTGGCCGGCCGGATGCTTGAGGTTCACGGTCACGGACTTCTTGTTGCGCGCCTGCACATACCACCACAGGGACGTGCCATCATGGAGCTTGCGCCAGGTGCGCAGGGGATCGCCGCCCTGGGGCGCCTCGATCTTGATGACCTCCGCCCCGAACTCGCCCATGAGCCGGGCGCAGAATGGCCCCGCGATCAGCGTGCCCATCTCGATGACCCTGATGCCCCGCAACGGCCCGCCCGCGCCCATGAAAACCCCCGTCATTGTGAGATTCTCTCATTCTACCAAGCAGATAAAGGTGTAAGGATTCCCGCGGACTGACGACCAAGTTCGAAATCCGAACGCGCATCCCTAAACGGAGCACAGCATGAGCCGGAACAAAATCCTACTGCTCGCCGCCGTCGCGACCCTGATCGCCGCCTTCTTCGTGTTCGATCTGGGACGCTTCCTGAGCCTCGACTATTTCAAGGCTCAGCAGGCGGCCATCGAGGGCTATTACTCGGATCATCCGCTTCAGACCGCCGTGATCTTTTTCCTGATCTACGTCGCCGTGACCGGGTTGTCGCTACCCGGGGCCGCGCTCATGACCCTGGTCGCCGGCGCCATTTTCGGTCTGCTGTGGGGCACGGTGATCGTGTCCTTCGCCTCCACCATCGGCGCCACCCTGGCATTCCTAGCTTCCCGCTTCCTGTTCCATGACGCGGTTCAAAGCCGTTTCGGCAAGCACCTCGGGGCAGTCAACGAGGGCGTGCGCAAGGACGGGGCGTTTTACCTGTTCACCCTGCGCCTGGTGCCGGCATTCCCGTTCTTCGTGATCAACCTGGTGATGGGGCTCACCCCGATTTCGCTGCGCACCTTTTACTGGGTAAGCCAGGTGGGGATGCTGGCGGGGACCCTGGTTTATGTGAACGCGGGAACCCAGATCGCCCGCATCGAGTCCCTCTCCGGCATCCTTTCTCCGGGACTGCTCATCTCCTTCGCCCTGCTCGGGGTATTTCCCCTGATCGCCCGCAAGGTGGTGGATGCCATCAACGCGCGCAAGGTGTATGCCCGCTGGGAAAGACCAGCGAAGTTCGACCGCAACCTGGTGGTGATCGGCGCCGGCTCCGCGGGGCTTGTGAGCGCCTACATCGCCGCCGCAGTGAAGGCCAAGGTGACCCTAATCGAGAAACACCGCATGGGTGGCGACTGCCTCAACACCGGTTGCGTGCCCTCCAAGGCCCTGATCCGCTCAGCGAAGTTCCTGTCTCACATGAAACGTGCCAAGGAATTCGGCATGAAAGACGCGTCCGCCGACTTCGACTTCGCCGACGTCATGGAGCGGGTGCAGCGGGTGGTGCGGACGGTGGAACCCCATGACTCGGTGGAGCGCTACACCGGGCTCGGCGTGGAGGTGATCGAGGGCGAGGCCAGGATCATCTCGCCGTGGACCGTGGAGGTACAGACGGTCGCGGGCACCCGGACCCTCAACACTCGCTCCATCGTGATCGCCGCGGGGGCCCGGCCTTTCGTGCCCCCTATTCCCGGGCTCGAGGAAGTCGGCTACCTCACCTCGGACACGGTCTGGAACCTGCGCGTGCTGCCCAAGCGGCTGCTGGTGCTGGGTGGCGGGCCCATCGGCTGCGAGCTGGCCCAGGCCTTCGCCCGCTTCGGCGCCCAGGTGACGCAGGTGGAAATGCTGCCGCGGCTCATGATCCGCGAGGACCCGGAGGTGTCGCAGATGGTGGAAGATCGCTTCCGCGAGGAAGGGGTGCGGGTGCTCACCGGCCACGCCGCCAAGCAGTTCCTGGTGCGGGACGGCGCCAAGCTCGCGCTGTGCGAGCGCGAGGGACAGACGGTCGAGATTGAATTCGACGAGGTGCTGGTGGCGGTGGGGCGCATCGCCAATACCAAAGGCTACGGCCTGGAGGAGCTGGGCATCCCGGTGGCCAAGACCCGCACCATCGAGGCCAACGAGTTCCTGCAGACCATCTACCCCAACATCTACGTCTGCGGCGACGTGGCGGGACCGTTCCAGTTCACCCACACCGCGGCCCACCAGGCCTGGTACGCGTCGGTCAACGCCCTGTTCGGCCGCTTCCGGAAATTCCGCGCCGACTACCGGGTGATTCCCTGGGCCACCTTCACCGAGCCGGAGGTGGCGCGCGTGGGACTCAACGAGCAGGAGGCCCGGGAGAAGAACATCCCCTTTGAGGTCACCACCTATGGCATTGACGACCTGGACCGGGCCATCGCCGACAGCGAAGCCCATGGCATGGTGAAGGTGCTCACGGTGCCGGGCAAAGACCGCATCCTGGGCGTCACCATCGTGGGCGAGCATGCCGGCGACCTCATCGCAGAATACGTGCTGGCCATGAAGCAGGGCATCGGTCTCAACAAGATGCTGGGAACCATCCACATCTACCCGACCCTGGCCGAGGCCAACAAGTATGCCGCCGGCCAGTGGAAAAAAGCCCATGCGCCGGAAGGGTTGCTGCAGTGGGTACAGCGTTACCACGCCTGGCAGCTCGGATGAGACAAAGCCACTCAACGCAAAGAACGCCAACGACGCAAAGTGCTCCTTATGGAAATTTCTTCGCGAACTCTGCGTCCTCTGCGTTTATCGATTCCCGTGTATAGGTCTCTCGCGCCAATCTGTTTCCTGATCCTCGTGTCCTTGCCGACACCCGTGGTGGCCGCCTTCGACCACAGCCACGCCGCCTGGGACGCCCTGGTGAAGAAGCACGTGGTGTGGATAAGCAACGGGACTGCTTCCCGGGTGGACTATGCTGCCTTCCAGAAGGACCGCGGCGCGCTCAAGGCCTACCTGGGGAGCCTTTCGGCGGTTTCCCAATCCGAGTTCGACGGGTGGAACCGGGACCAGCGCCTGGCATTCCTCATCAATGCCTACAACGCCTTCACCGTGGAACTGATCCTCACCGAGTATCCGCGGCATGCATCCATCAAGGACTACGGCTCGTTTCTCCAAAGCCCCTGGAAGAAGAAGTTCTTCACACTGCTCGGGCGGGAACGGCACCTGGACGACATCGAGCATGGCCTGATCCGGGCGCCCGGAGCTTACGACGAGCCGCGCATCCACATGGCCGTGGTGTGCGCCTCCATCGGTTGCCCGGCCCTGCGCGACGACGCGTTCACGGCCGAGCGCCTGGATCGCCAGCTCGAGGACGGCGTCATACGTTTCCTCTCTGACCGCTCGCGCAACCGGTACAATGCCGCCTCCGGCAACTTGGAGGTGTCGTCCATTTTCGACTGGTATGGGGGCGATTTTTCCCGGGGACGCTACCGCTCCCTGGACGACTTCTTCGGCCGCTACGCCGACCGGCTTGCCGATCCTCCGGCCGACCGGCAGCGCATCCGCAGCGGCGGAGTGCGGCTGCGCTTCCTGGATTACGACTGGAACCTGAACGACTCCGCCACGCTCAAACCGTCCTGAACCCGCCGCGAGACTACTTCATGCACGCCACGCTTCCCCTGCTCCAGGTCACGGATTTCCCCGACATCCGGCGCGGGAAACTCGAAACCCTGCAGGTCAACCTGGGTTACCGCTGCAATCAGACCTGCCTCCATTGCCACGTCAATGCCGGGCCCGGCCGCACCGAGATGATGTCCCGGGAAACCCTGGCGGAGGTGATCGCGTTCCTGCGTGATTCCGGTGTGCGCTGCCTGGACATCACCGGAGGGGCGCCGGAACTGCACCCGGAGTTCAGGAGGCTGGTGATCACCGCCCGGGGAATGGGCGTGAATGTCATTGACCGTTGCAACCTCACCATTCTCGAGGAGCCCGGGCAGGAGGATCTCGCCGAGTTCCTGGCGGCCCACCGGGTCGAGGTAGTGGCCTCTCTTCCCTGCTACCTGGAGGAAAACGTGGACCGCCAGCGTGGCAACGGGGTGTTCGCGGTGAGCGTGCGGGCGTTGAAACGGCTCAACGCACTGGGCTACGGCAAGCCGGACAGCGGTCTCTCGCTGGCGCTGGTCTACAATCCCCAGGGGCCGTCCCTGCCCCCACCCCAGGAAAAGCTGGAGGCGGACTACCGCCGGCAACTGGGTGAGCGCTTCAACGTCGAGTTCACCCGCCTTTTCACCCTTACCAACATGCCGATCCAGCGCTTTGGCAGCACGCTGATCTCCAAGGGGCAGTTCGACGCCTACCTGGCGCTGCTCAAGGGCGCGTTCCGGGCGGAGAACCTGGCTTCCGTCATGTGCCGCTCCCTGGTCAGCGTCGACTGGAAGGGGTATGTGTACGACTGTGACTTCAACCAGATGCTGGATCTGCCCCTGCACCTTCCGGGCAAGCCGCGGGTCAGGCTTCGCGACCTCCTGGGGCGGGATCTCCAGGACAGTCCCATCGTGGCGCGGGAACATTGCTACGGATGCACCGCCGGCCAGGGCTCCAGCTGCGGCGGTGCGCTAGACAGGAATTGACCCATGGAGGATTCCGCGCCGGGGCGCGCCTGCCCGATGAATTATCGCTATCGCCCCGGAGATCTCGCCCGGCGTGACGATCTCGAGACCGAAACCCTGTACGTCATCGGCGGGCTCTATGGCAACCGGTTCGCGCTGGAAGCCGTCCTCGCCATGCGCGACGCTGAACGCGGCGACGTCACCCTGGTGTTCAACGGCGATTTCCACTGGTTCGACGCCGATGCCGCCACCTTTGAAGGGGTAAACCGAAAAGTCCTGGGGCATCGGGCCCTGCGCGGCAACGTGGAAACCGAGATCGCGGGCGAAGACGACGGCGCCGGCTGCGGCTGCGCCTACCCGGAATGGGTGAGCGAGGCGGAAGTGGAACGCTCCAATCGCATTCTCGACCGGCTGCGGGAAACGGCGCGGAAATTTCCAGGCGCCCGTGCGGCGCTGGCGAATTTGCCCATGCATCTCACGGCTCGTGTCGGTCCCGTTCGCGTGGGCATCGTCCACGGTGATGCGGAGTCCTTGGCGGGCTGGGGGTTCTCCCAGGAACGCCTGCACGAAAATCTGGCAAACATCGCCCGATGGTTCACTCAGTCCGGCGTGGGGGTGTTCGCGTCCTCCCATACCTGCCTGCCGGTGGCCGCCGCCATCGGAGGGGGCATACTGATCAACAATGGCGCGGCGGGAATGCCCAATTTCAGGGACACCCGCTATGGGGTGATCACCCGCATCGGTCTCGCGCCCTCTCCCAATTCCGCTCTCTATGGAACCCGCGCAGCCGGCGTGCACATCGATGCCCTGCCGGTGCACTACGATCACGGCGCCTGGCTGGGGCAGTTCCTCGAAGTCTGGCCAGAAGGCTCGGATGCCCGTGCCTCCTATCTGAGCCGTATCCTGCACGGCCCCGCCTATCTCCCGAGTCGAGCCGCCCGGGAAGGCTTCACCCTCGGTGAACTTGCCGCGGGTATTGCCCCCGCCGAGACCGGCGCTGCATGACGCGACTTTCGGTCATCCTGCCGGTGCTGAACGAGGCCACCATCATCGCCGCTGCCCTGGCGCGGCTCCAGCCACTTCGAGGACGTGGCGTGGAAGTCATCGTCGCGGACGGCGGCAGCCGTGACGATACCCTGGCCGCCGCCCGCCCTCTGGCGGATACCGTCACCCGGGCCCCCGCCGGGCGTGCTTCCCAGATGAACGCCGGAGCAGGCCTGGCGAAGGGCGAGGTGCTGCTGTTCCTGCACGCCGACACCGAACTGCCCGACGGCGCAGACTCCCTGATCCTCGACGGCCTCGCGCGCACCGGTACGCTATGGGGGCGCTTCGATGTCCGGCTATCGGGCAGCCACCCGATGCTGCGCGTGGTGGAGCGCATGATGAACTGGCGCTCGCGAGTCACGGGAATCTGCACCGGCGACCAGGCGATCTTCGCCACCCGGGAAGCTTTTTTCCGCGGCGGGGGCTATCCGGAACAGCAACTGATGGAGGACATCGCCTTCAGCAAGCGCATGAAGCGCCTCGCCCAGCCCCTCCGCCTGCGGCAACCGGTCGTGACCTCCAGCCGGCGCTGGGAGAAGAACGGCGTGCTCGGCACCATCCTGCTCATGTGGTGGCTGCGGCTGCGGTATTTTCTCGGCGCCGATCCCGGCGAACTGGCCCGGACCTATGAACGCCGGCGTGCCTGAATTCCGGATCCAAGTCTTCGCCCGGGCGCCGGAGCCGGGAAAGACCAAGACCCGCCTGGTTCCGGTGCTCGGTCCGGACGGGGCGGCAGCGCTCCATGAGCGGCTGATCCATCATTCCCTGGAGGTTGCAACCGCCAGCCGCGTCGGCCCCGTGGAATTGTGGTGCGCGCCAGATTCAAGGGGACCGTTCTTCCGCGGTTGCCAGAAGCGTCACGGCGTCACTCTCCGGGATCAGGGCACGGGTGACCTGGGCGCCCGCATGGAGCGCGCCCTGGCCCATGCGCTTGGGCGAGGCGATTTCCCGATCCTCATCGGCAGCGACTGCCCGGGCTACTCGCCGCACTACATGCGCGAAGCCTGCGACCGGCTTGAGGCGGGACCCGACGTCGTGCTCGGACCCGCCGAGGATGGCGGCTATCTGCTGATCGGCGCACGCCGGATTTCGCCTGACTTGTTCACGGGTATGGCATGGGGATCGGCCGCCGTGCTCCAAGGGACCCGCGACCGGCTGCGAGCCCTGGCCTGGCGCTGGGAGGAACTCGCCCCCCTCTGGGACCTGGACCGGCCGGAAGATCACGCGCGGCTTCTCGGAGAAGCTGCCCTTTCCCGCTTCGCGGTCACTTCCGGATCATGAGAATCGCCGCCGCAATGGTCCTGGTCCTGGCCGGGGTCGCCCAAGCTGCAGTTCCCGAGGAAATTTCCGTCGGGCGCTTTTCAGCCATGGCGCCGGCGGGCGTGCCGACGGAGTGGATGCCCTACTCCTTCAGCCGTTATCCGCGCCACACGGATTACCGTCTGGTCTCCGATGCCGGAACCACCGTGCTTCGCGCCGAGGCCGACGCCTCGGTATCCGCCCTGCTGCGGCGGCTCAGCCTTGATCCCAAGGCCTACCCCCTGATGCGCTGGCGCTGGAAAGTGGACGACGTGCTGGAGAAAAGCGACTTGCGCACCAGGCAGGGCGACGATTTTCCGGCGCGCATCTACGTGCTTTTCGACTACGACACGGGCAAGCTCTCCCTCGCCGACCGCGCGAAGATGCGCATCGCCCGGCTGGTCTATGGCGCCGAGGTCCCAGCGGCGGCGCTGTGCTATGTCTGGGACTCCAAGGCTCCCGCCGGCACCATCGCACCCAACGCTTACACCGACCGCGTCCGCATGGTCGTGTTGAGACACGGCAGCCGCGACGTGGGCCGCTGGGTCAAGGAAGAGCGCGATTTGGCGAAGGATTTCCGTGCCGCCTTCGGCGAGGACCCGCCGGCGGTAAGCGGCATCGCCGTCGCCAGCGATACGGACAACACGGGCGAGCGTGCGGTGGCCTGGTTCGGCGACATCACTTTTCACTCCCCACCGCCAGAGAAATGAAAAAGGATTCCGTCATGGCCGATAACCTTTCCATGATCACCTTCCCGGGCTCCCAGGGGGCGAGCCTCGCGGCGCGCCTTGAGTTGCCGCTGGGCCGGCCGCGGGCCTATGCCCTGTTCGCGCACTGCTTCACCTGCTCCAAGGACTCGCTCGCCGCGGTGCGCATCGGCGCGGCGCTGGCCGCGCGTGGGATCGGGACCCTGCGCTTCGACTTCACCGGGCTCGGCGGCAGCGGCGGGGACTTCGCGAGCACCAATTTTTCATCCAACGTGGCTGACCTGGTGGCGGCAGCGGACTGGCTGCGGGAACACCACGAGGCGCCCCAGATTCTCGTCGGCCACAGCCTGGGAGGTGCCGCGGTGCTGGCGGCGGCCTCCAGGGTTCCCGAGGCGGTGGCGGTGGCCACTCTGGGGGCGCCCTATCAGCCCGGCCACGTGCGACATCTCATCGAGCATGCCGCCCCGGAAATCGAGGCCCGGGGCGAAGCCGAGGTGTCCCTGGGCAACCGGAAGTTCCGCATCCGCAAGCAGTTCCTGGACGACATCGCGGCGCTGGACGGCGGCGACGCCATCGGCGGCCTGCGCAAGGCGCTGCTGGTGATGCACTCGCCACGGGACGAGGTGGTGGGCGTCGACAATGCCGCCAGCATCTTCATGGCCGCGAAGCACCCCAAGAGCTTCGTTTCCCTGGACGGCGCGGATCACCTGCTCACCAAGCGGGCGGACGCCGAGTACGCGGGTGCGGTGCTGGCGGCGTGGGCCAGCCGCTATCTGGATGAGGCCGGGCGCCCGGTGGAGGACCTGCCGCCGGGGGTGGTGCGGGTGTCGGAAGCCGGCGGCGGTCGATATGTCCAGACCATTCGCGTCGGGCGCCATTCCCTCATCGCCGACGAGCCGGCCCCGGCCGGGGGCAACGATGCGGGCCCCTCGCCCTATGATTTGCTGTTGGCGGGGCTCGGCGCCTGCACCGCCATGACCTTGCGCATGTATGCGGCTCAGAAGCACTGGCCCCTGGACCGGGTCACCGTGCACCTGAAGCACGACAAGATTCACGCCGCCGACTGCGAGACCTGCGAAACCCGGGACGGGAAAGTGGACAGGATCGAGCGTGCGGTCAAAGTGGAAGGAGAGCTTGATGAGGCCCAGCGCCGGCGCCTGCTGGAGATCGCCAACAAGTGTCCGGTGCACCGCACCCTGCACTCGGAAATCATCGTACCCACCAGTCTTACGGACTGACTCGCCTGTACGCCCGACCCCGTCAGGCGCCGGCGAAATAGCGGGCCTTCATGCGCTGGCAATAGGACTCGAGGGTGGGATAGGTCCGCGCGTGCTCAAGGATCGGGTTGTATTCCAGGGGTACCCAGAGCAGGTTGGCCAGAAAGGCGTAGGCGATGGCGTCCAGGCTGCAGGGTCGATCGCCCATCATGTAGGTCTTGTCACCCAGGTGGGCGGCGAGCGCGGTCACATCGGCGTTTGCCAGGGCGGTGATCTCCTCCCTCGAATGTCGGCCCATTCCGTGTCCGTGTAGCTCCCGGCGCATGCCGCGGCGCGCCCCCATCGGAACGAGGGTCCGCAGCACCGGCGGCAGGCCGCCGAAAAATGCCTGCCGGGTCGCGGGCCAGTTGGCGTCCTCGATCCAGCGCAGGTAAAGCACCGCCCAGTAGAGGTGCTCTTCCATCAGGCGCTGGAGCGCGAGGGCGGCCGCGCGCTGCTCCGCCGTCAGCCATTCATCCAGCGCATCGCCGTACCGCCCCTTGAGATATTCAATCACGAAGCTGGAGTCGGCGACGCAGGTCTCCCCGTCGCGGATGTAGGGCAGCTTGCCCTTGGGGGTGGCGAAGGGGGCGGATTTCCAGCGGATCTCGTAGGGAAGCCCGGCCATGCGCAGGTAGGTCTCGAGCTTCATGCAGAACGGGCTCAGGTTGGGCAGCCCGTAGGCGGTGGGAAACTGGTAGAGCTCGATCATTTGTTGATCCCTTTAGCTTCGGCGGCGCGCCGGGCCCAGGCGCACAGCAGCGGCGGCTGCTCGATGACGTCGGGAGGCACCTCGAAATAGTTCTTCAGGGTCTGGCGGGGGTTCGGCCGGAAAGGCTTCATGCCGCGGGCAAGATACTCAGCCCGGGACCCATCGTCGGTCCGGAAGTAGAGGCGGCCGTCGTGGACGATGCCGAAGAACACGTCCCCCAGGTAGAGCCCGTGCCCGCCGAACATGCGCCGGCCTTCCAACCCCGGCAGTGCCGCCAACTGGTCCAGCACAAAGGCGGCAAAGGAGTCGCGTCGGGTGTTTGCCATCGTTTCATCCGCTTTCCCGATTCAAGGCCTGCTCGTGGGTGGGAACCACCAGCACCGGCACATTCGCCGACTGGAGCACGTCCTCGCTGGTGCTGCCGAACAGCAGGCGCCTCACGCCGCCCCGGCCATAGGAGCCGATGACGATGAGGTCGGCCTCCAGGCGTTCCGCTTCTTCCAGGATTTTTTCCGCCGTGGGACCTTGCACCAGCAGTGCCGTGGATTCCACCCCGGCGTCCCGCAGCTCCTGGCTGAGGCCCTGCAATTCCTTGTGCTCCCGGCGGTATTCGTGGGCCAGATCGTCGCGCATCACCTGAGGGTCCACTTCCCTCCCGACGAACTCGGGATCCGGCTCGGCCACGTGGAGCAGCCAGACCCGCGCCCGCAACGCCCCGGCGAGGACGCCAACCTGCCTGAGCACGGCGCCCGAAGCCTCCGACAGGTCAAGCGCCGCCAGGATGGTCCTTTGGGATTCCGATGCCATGCTTCCCCTCCGCCTCACGCAGTATAGGCGATTCGCGGGGTACGGGATTCAATCCTTGTTTGGCCAGACATGGAATTCGGTATCGACGATGTGGCCATCGCCGCCGAGGGTCAAGCTGATGCCCTGCACCGCGCAATCGGACATTTCGGGAACGGACAGGCCCTGATTGAGGTGGGAGTAAATCCTGATGATCGGCACGCGGCTGTCGAGTTCATACACGTATTCGACGCGGGCCGGAGTGATCATGGAACGGTCCAGCCTGCGGCCGAAAACCACGAGCTCGCCCCGGTCGACGGCCTCGAGAAAGGCCTCGACCACCCGTTGCGGCTCCCTGAATTCTGCCCGCGCCCCCTCGAGGGGCAGCGGAGGCAGATGGGCAGCTTCCGTGGACGCGCACAGCATCACCGCCAACAGGTATAACGACGGCGAAAGCGGAATCCTCATGACCGGAACCCCTGGTATCGGAGATAGCGACATGATAAGCCTTTGCCACGGCCCGGCCGGACGATTCGCCTATAATGCGCGGATTTTCCTGACAACCCCATGCGCCGCCGACTCCTCGCCGACATTTCCTCCCACGGTTACGGGCATCTCTCCCAGACCGGGCCCGTGCTGAACGAGCTTTGGTACCGGCGGCCTGACATTCGGATCACCGTGCGCTGCGCGCTGCCCCGGGAGGTGCTGGAACGTCGCATCGAAGCCCCGTTCGAGCATGTCGCCGAGGCTTTGGACTTCGGGATGGTGATGCGGAATGCGGTGGATCTCGACCTGGAGGCGAGCGCGGGCCGGTATCTCGAATTCCACCGGGACTGGGAATCGCGGGTGGCGCGGGAGGTGAAGCGCCTGGCGGCCCTGGGCGCAGATCTGCTGTTTTCCAATGTTCCCTACCTGTCGCTGGCGGCCGCGGCCCGCGCCGGTGTGCCGGCCGTGGCCATGAGTTCCCTCAACTGGGCGGACATCTTCCTGGGCACCCTCGGTCATCTTCCCAATGCCGCAGCAATTCATGACGAGATCCTCGCGGCCTACCGCGGCGCGGGCGCCTTCCTGCGTCTCACGCCCGCCATGTCCATGACCGATCTGCCGAACCTTCGCACCATTGGCCCGGTGGCGCGCGTCGCGGGCTCCCGCCGAGCATTGCTCGATCAGAAGCTCGGCATTCCGCCGACTGACCGGCTGGTGATGGTGGCGCTCGGGGGTATACCCATGCGATTGCCGCTGGAGCAATGGCCGCAACTGCCGGACATCAGGTGGCTGGTGCCTGCGTCATGGGAGGCACGGCGTCGCGACGCCCTGACCATCGAGGCAACCGGACTGGGTTTCACCGAGCTCCTCGCATCCTGTGACGCCGTGATCACCAAGCCGGGTTACGGCACTTTCGCCGAAGCGGCCTGCAACCGGGTTCGCGTGCTCTACATGCGCCGCCCGGGATGGCCGGAGGAGCCGCCCCTGGTGGAATGGCTCCGGGAGAACGCCACCTGCGCCGAGGTCGATCGGGTCCGTCTGGAAGGCGGCGATTTTTCCGGGGAACTGCTCGCCCTGCTGGAGCGCGAGGGCGGGCGCATGGTCCCCGCCATCGGCGCCTCGGAGGCCGCGGTCATGCTCTCGAACCTGCTGCCGGAGCAAAGCAGGGAATAGTCCCACCGCACTTCCCGGCAAAGGAGGAAAAGCCAGCGGGCGTTGCTGCGTCGCCCGGCCCAGGGTAGGCTGCCGAACGCGCCCGCCGGGTCGAGCATCCGGAACCATGGCCGGCCGGCCATCCCTAAACGACCACGGACTATTTGATGCTGTTCACCATGGCCTCGTAGGCCTTGCGGCTCTGGGCCACCGTGGTCTTGGGACCGTAAAGGTGGAAGGTAATACTGCCCTTGGGGGTCTCGACGATGGCGGCCAGAAGGGTATAGTCGGGCAGAACCGGACCCTGGGGCCCCATTCCGGCGCCCCGGGCATAGTTACCGTTCAGCTCGACCCAGGTCACGGGAAACATGCCGGCCTTCGCTTTGCGCTGGCTCGCCTTCACCGGCTTGCCGTCGCTCGTCGTGAACTGGGATTCCCAGCGCTGCACGTTGGCCTCGACCGAACCACCGCTGCCCTGGCCAAAATAATATGCAATGACGCTGGCCGGCTCCCCTTCCTTCGCAGGCACCTGGAACTGGGCCAGGCGCATGGTGTTCGCGGGCTGCTCCGACACCCAGGTGTCAGGAACCTGGACCCCGTAACCCAGCCCGCCCAGCGCCACGTTCTTTCCCGCTGCGCCGGCAACGGCCGCCAATCCGGCCATCACCAGGCCCACCACCGCACGCGCAACTGACATTCCCTCGATCATGGAAGCTTCCTCCTCATAGAGCGCGCCATTCTAGCATCATGCCTCGTCAAGCCTCCTGGGAGCGCTGCAGGGCCTGGTCGACGTCCCACAGGATATCGTCCAGTTCCTCGATCCCCACCGAGAGACGGATCATGTCAGGACTGACGCCGGCCTTGATCTGCTCCTCTTCGGTCATCTGGCGATGGGTGGTCGATGCCGGATGGATCACCAGCGTCTTGGCGTCCCCGATGTTGGCAAGGTGGGACAGGAACTGTACCGACTCGATGAACCTGATGCCCGCCCGCATCCCGCCCCTCACTCCAAAGGTCAGCAGGCCGCTCGCACCCTTCGGAAGATATTTCTGCGCCAGCCGGTGGTACTTGTTGTCGGGCAGCCCGGGGTAGTTGACCCAGCTCACCAGGGGATGATCCTTGAGGAACTTCGCCACCGCCAGGGCATTGGCGCAATGGCGCTCCATCCGCACGTGCAGTGTCTCCAGCCCCTGGAGCAGCAACCAGGCGTTGAACGGCGAGAGCGCGGAGCCCAGGGTGCGCAGGGTCTCGAACCGGCAGCGCATGGTGTAGCCGAAATCGCCGAAGGTCTCGTAGAAGCGCACCCCGTGGTAGCCCTTGGAGGGCTCCATCATTCCGGGAAAGTTCCCGTTGTCCCAGGGAAACTTTCCCGACTCCACGATCACGCCGCCCATGGTGGTGCCGTGGCCACCGATATACTTGGTCGCCGAGTGCACCACAATGTCGGCGCCCCATTCCATGGGGCGGCAGAGGTAGGGCGACGGCACGGTATTGTCGATGATGAGCGGGATGCCCGCCTCGTGGGCGATTCCGGCCACGGCCTCGATGTCCACGACGTTGATCAGTGGATTGCCCAGGGTCTCGGCATAGAGCGCCCGGGTCTTGCTGGTAATGGCCTTGCGGAAGTTTTCCGGATCGTCGGGATCGACGAATTTCACCTCGATCCCGAGCTTCCTGAAGTTGAAACCAAAAAGGGTGTAGGTGCCTCCGTAGAGGGTGGATGCCGAGACGATTTCGTCGCCTGCTTCGCACAGGGTGAGCAGCGCGGCCATCTCCGCCGCCTGGCCGGTGGCCGTGGCCACCGACGCCCTGCCCCCCTCCAGGGCCGCCACGCGCTCCTCGAACACGGCGGTGGTGGGGTTCATGATGCGGGTATAGACGTTGCCAAAGGTCTGGAGGTTGAAGAGCGACGCCGCGTGGTCCGCGCTGTCGAACACAAAAGAGGTGGTCTGGTACAGGGGCACAGCCCGCGAGCCCGTCGCCGCATCCGGGATCTGCCCCGCATGCAGGCACAAGGTGCCAAATCCGAATTTCCTATCCGCCATACCGAGCTCCCCTGTTCATGGAGCCTCCCTCGCGGTCCGGCCGGGTCAGCGCCCCGCGGCCCAGTCGCGACCTGGACGCACGCGCGGCCGCGAGGAGGGGCTCACTCCCCGAAAATCCGGCTCCAGTTGCGCGAGCGTCTCCAGCCCCTGCGATGCAGGAAATAACTGACCGTGGTGACCAGCACGTCCAGGCCGTATCTCCAGATGTTCACGTAGTTTTCCTCGTCCCCGTAGTGGGTCGGGATCGGCACCTCCATGATGCGCTGTTTCGTGTCCACCATGGCGATGATGATCTCGGTGTCGAAATGGTAATCCGACGAGAAGCGCTGGAACGGGATGCGCCGCAACGCCTCCACCGCGTAAACGCGATAGCCGGAGTGAAACTCACTCAGCCCCGTCCCCAGCAGCAGGTTCTGGACGGTGGTGAGCGCCCGGTTCCCCAGATAGCGATGCAGCGGCATGCCCCCTTTGAGGGGATCTCCGGTAAAGCGGGAGCCGAACACCATGTCGGCCTCTCCCCGGATGATCGGCTCTATCAGATTCTCCATGAACTCCGGCGCATACTGCGCATCGCCATGGAGCATTACCACGCCGTCAAATTTCCTGTCGATGCAGTATTGGTAGGCAATCTTCTGGCTCCCGCCATAACCCTCGTTGCGCTCGTTGCGGATGACGCGCAGGTTATGCATATCCTGCTGCTTCTTGATCTCCAGCGCGATCAGATGCGTGTTGTCCGGGCTGTTGTTGTCAACGACGAGGATTTCCTGCACTTCCCGGCGGATCTTTTCGGGAATCCTCTCCAGCACGCGGGGCAGCGTCAGCGCGGCATTGTAGGCCGGGATGTAGATCGCGAAGCGTTTCAGCTCCATGGTCGGCTCCTCCCGGGCGCAGGCGCCTCGGCCAGCCCCGAGAAGGCCGCTGCCCCGGGTTGCCAAAGCGCCATCAGGCGGCCCCCGGCAGCAGCACCCGCGAAAGCCCCTCACGGAGGGAGTATCGCGGGCGCCATCCGGGGAGGCCATCCGCGAACCATTCGGGAACCATGACCTCTCGCGGGCGATAGGCACGCGCTCCCCAATTCACGGGGATGCGGGCTCCCATGATTTCTTCGCACAGCTTCACCAGCTCCCGCAGTGACACCCGTTGGCCCCCGGACACGGCAAAGTCTTGGTAGGCGGGCTCGCAGCCGTCCAGAAGCATCCCACTCGCCACCAGGAACGCCTCGACCACGTCCTCCACGAAAATCAGATCCATGACCTGCTCGCCGGGAGACAGCGCCAGCGGCTCTCCGGTCCTTGCCGCCTGGATCAGCAGGCTGAGCAGCTTCCGGCGCCGGTCGTCCGGCCCATAGGTGTCAAACAGCTTGAGCGTAATGCAACGAATCCCGCAGGCATCCACGTAATAGCGAATGATGTCCGTCACGGCCTGCTTGGTCGCGGCGTAGAGGTTGACCGGATCGTAATCCGGCCCATGGAAATGCTGCCAGGAGGTGCCGGCGTTGACCAGGCAGGCTACCCGGGCCTGCGCCATGGCCTCGAGCAACTGGGAACCAAACAGAATATTGCTCTCCACCAGTCGATCCACATCCGCCGCTTGGTGCTGAGCGATGAAAAGGGACGCGAGATGGAAGACCACGTCAGGCTTCGCTGCGGCGACCGCGTCAATGACGGACTCCACCCTGCCGTCGCAGAGATAACGGTGCACCCGGGCCATTTCGTCAGATTCCGGAAACTCGCACGCGGCCCGGACCACGGCGTGAACGCTCCACCCATCCCGGACCAGGCGTTTGGCGAGATGCGATCCGACAAAACCCGTCGCTCCCGTCACAAGCGCGCTTCTCGGCGGCGGCTCTCCCACCACGGCGCCCTTAGTTCCCATAGGCAAACGGACTTTCGAAATCCGCCAGCCGTGCGAAGCGGCGGTCACGCTCGGAAACCACCGGCTCCTCAACCGGCCACCGGACACCGATGGAATTCCACAACACGCCGTCGTCGTGCGCTGGCGAGTGCGTGGAGGTAACCATGTAGACCATCGTTGCCCGCTCGCTGAGGACCAGGAACCCGTGGGCCAGCCCCCGCGGCAGATAGACCATGCCGGCCCCGTCGGCGCTGAGATTGAATGCGGCGCATTGGCCATAGGCGGGTGAACCGCGCCTGAGATCCAGGGCGACGTCGAGGACGGCACCCTCCACGCAATACACCAGCTTGACATGATCCCGCGGCGGGCGCTGAAAATGCATCCCGCGGAGTACGTTCCTCCGCGAAACGGAGTAGTACTCCTCGACGAACCCCGTTTCGAGGCCCAGCTCGCTGAACGCGCCTTCGTGGAATACCTTCACGAACCTGCCTCGCAAATCGTTTACCACCGCCGGGCGAATCTCGAAGCACCCCGGGACCGGGGATGAAACAAGCTCGAACATCAGAACCCGATTCCGAAAAAGTTTTCGATTCGCTCCGCCACGTATTCGAGCATGGACTCGTCAATGCCGGGATAAACGCCCAGCCAGAAGGTGCGGTTCATGACGGCATCCGTGTTGGAAAGGGTCCCTCCCACCCGGTAGTTCCGCCCCTGGAAATAGGGTTGGCGCGTGAGGTTTCCGGCGAACAACAAGCGCGTGCCAATCCGGTACTGGTCCAGGTACTTCTGCAGGTCGGCGCGGGCAACGTGAGCATCTTCGCGAATGGTCAGCGGGAATCCGAACCACGCGGGATCACTGCCCGGGGTGGCCTCGGGAAGCATCAGAACATGCTCCAGGCTCGCGAGGCGCTTTTTCAAAAACGCGAAATTCCGCTTCCGCGCCTGGACAAAGCCTTCAAGCCGGTCAAGCTGAGCCAGGGCACAAGCGGCCTGCATGTCCGAAATCTTCAAATTAAATCCCAGGTGCGAGTAGATGTACTTGTGATCGTAGCCGTAGGGCAAGTCACCCAGCTCCCATCCGAACCGCTTGCCGCAGGTGTTCTCCTTTCCCGGCAGGCAGTAACAGTCCCGGCCCCAGTCTCGGAACGACTCGACAATGCGCTTCAGGTCCGGGTTGTCGGTAAACACCGCCCCGCCCTCGCCCATCGTAATGTGATGCGCGGGATAAAAGCTGACGGTGCCAATGTCGCCGAA
>DKBC01000012.1 GCA_002451065.1 Betaproteobacteria bacterium UBA6910 | reverse complement strand
GCGCATCGCCATCGCGCGCGCGATCCTGTCCGGCCGGCCGGTGCTGCTGCTGGACGAAGCCACCAGCGCCCTGGATTCCGAGAGCGAGCGCATGGTACAGGCGGCGCTGGAGCGCCTGATGCGGGGGCGCACCACGCTCATCATCGCCCATCGGCTGTCCACCGTGAAAAGCGTGGACCGCATCGCGGTCATTGACCACGGCCGGCTGGCGGGGGTGGGCTCCCACCAGGAACTCCTGGCTGCGAGCGAACTTTACGCGAGGCTGGCGGCCCTGCAGTTCAGCCTGGAATCCACGGGATAAGTCATGAGTCTCACGACCGTCGTCTTTTTCGTCCTCGGCCTGGCGGCGCTCATCTTCGGCGCCCAGATGCTGGTGCGGGGCGCCTCGAAGCTGGCGCTGTCCTTCGGCATCTCCCCCCTGGTGGTGGGCTTGACGGTGGTGGCCTTCGGCACCAGTGCTCCGGAGCTGGCGGTGTCGATCCAGTCCGCCTACTCCGGGCAGGTGGACATCGCCCTCGGCAACGTGGTGGGCAGCAATATCCTCAACGTGCTTCTCATCCTGGGCGTCTCCGCCCTGATCACGCCGCTGCTGGTGGACCGGCAGCTGGTGCGCCAGGAGGTGCCGGCCATGATCGGGATATCGCTGCTCCTGCTCGCGCTGGCTCGCGATGGCGAGATCAGCCGCTGGAACGGCGCGCTGCTGTTCGGCTTGCTGGCGGCCTACACAGTATTCGTTATCGTCCAGAGCCGGCGCGCGCGGAAGGATGCCGAGGAGGAAGCGGCGCAGGAAGAAGGCGGCTGGGACCGCCAATGGTGGGCGCAGGTGGCGCTGGTTGCGGCAGGCCTCGCCCTGCTGGTGCAGGGCTCCAACTGGCTGGTGGAGGCGGCCGTCACCTTCGCGCGCCATCTCGGCATCAGCGAGCTGGTGATCGGCCTGACCATCGTGGCGGCGGGCACGTCCATGCCGGAGGTGGCCACCTCGGTGATGGCCGCACTGCGGGGCCAGCGCGACATCGCGGTGGGAAACGTGGTGGGGAGCAACATCTTCAACATCCTCGGGGTGCTGGGCGTTTCGGCGCTGGTGGCGCCCGGGGGCCTGCCGGTTTCCGCGGCGATGCTCTCCTTCGATCTGCCGGTGATGACCGCGGTGGCGGTGGCGTGCCTGCCCATCTTCTTCACCGGGCACCTGATCGCCCGCTGGGAGGGGGCAGTGTTCTTTGGCTACTACCTCGCCTATACGGCGTATCTGGTGCTGGCGGCGCAGCAGCACGACGCGCTCGCGGAATACGGGCTGGTGATGAAGACCTTTGTGCTGCCGCTCACGGCGCTGACCCTGGCAATTTACGCCCTGCGCCACTGGCGGGCGCGGAAGCACTGACGGAAAGGGAGGTGCAGAAGTGTTCAGTTATCTCGCCAGATGGCCCATCACGAGCTAAACTTAGGTCAACCCAGAGCCATCTCCATGCGCGCATTCCTACGTCATCCCTCGGATATTTCCATTGAGTGCCGTGCGGTGGATCGTGACATCGTGCGGGAGAGCCCAGCCAGGGACGTGGGGGGAGGCGGCGTGTCCTTCCATTCCCCCGAGCGCTGCAAGCCTGGGACGCGGGTAACTGTCCATATACGCGCGTGCCATCCGCCGTTCGAGGCGGAGGGCACCGTGGCGTGGTGCCGCCCCGCGGGAGACAGTTACGAGGTGGGCGTGCGGTTCGAGGGCGAGGACGCCCAGTTTGCCCTGCGCATGGCGGAGCAGGTTTGCCACATCGAGCAATATCGCCGGGAGATCTTCGAGCGCGATGGCCGCAACCTGAGCGCCGACGACGCCGCCCGGGAATGGATTGCGCGCCGGGCTTCGAGCTTTCCCGGCGGTTCGTGACCCGGACGACGTTCCTTGATAGCGGCGCGGCGGAAGGCCGCGCTCAGGGCGCCAATATTCCAGACCGGGAGCGTTACAAAATGACTACGCCAACTTGGTCCAGGCGAGCCGGAGGCGCCCGTCCGAGTCCAGCCCCACGTTGGTCCCGAATTTCTTTCCCTCGCGATCCAGGAGATCGGCCAGCCAACGGGCATCTGCTTCCGACGCCCGGTTAAGGCGGAAGCGCCGCATCCGGAACGGTGTCATGGTGAGGGCGGATAGCCTGCCCGTCGCCGCATCCATTTCCGGGAAATAGCCCAGCGCCAGGTCCGGACGGTACTCCTCGTGACCGGCGATGCCTTCATAGTCGTTAAGGAAATCGCCGCAGCCGTAAAGTATGGGCCGGTTGCGGTGGACCTCGATCCCCAGGGGATGATGGGCGGAGTGACCGTGCACGATGTCAACGGCCGCGTCCTCAATGAGTCCATGGGCGAACGCCACGTGCTCACCCGGAACGTGGTAGCCCCAATTGGCGCCCCAGTGAACGGATGCGACCACGATGTCGCCGCCGCGCTTCGCGGCGCGTATCGCCGCTGCGACGTCCCCGAGGACGCGGTAAGAAAGCCCGGGGAGGAGGTTCACGCCGGAGCGGCTGGCGGTCGCGGCCCAATCCGGGGCGATGCCGCTGCTCTCCACGCCGAAGGCGAACACCAGCACCCGGCTCTTTCCGTGGAGGTCCAGCACCGCGGGCGCTGACGCTTCGCGGGAGTCCCCTCCGGCGCCCGCGGTGCGAATCCCGGCGCCCTTCAGGACCGAGAGAGTCTCCTCGAGCCCGGCGCGCTCCCAGTCCAGGACGTGGTTGTTGGCAAGCACGCAGCAATCGATGCCGGCGGCGGTAAGGCAGGGGATGTTGGCCGGGTGCATGCGGTAATGGATGCCTTTGCCCGGCCAGGGTTGGTCCTGGGTGGTGACGGCGGTCTCCAGGTTCACGATGCGCGCCTGCGGCTTCATGCCCGCGAGTTCTTCCAGGGCGTCCCCCCAGATGTAGGCGGAGTCCACCGGCCGCCGAATCGGGCCGTTGGCCTCCTCAGCCAGGCGCACATAGCCCCGGGCGGACTTCATGACGGGCTCGTAGAGGCGGCCGTCGCCCGGATGGGGCAATACCTGGTCGATGCCCCGGCCGGTCATCACGTCGCCGCACAGGAAAAGCGTGACGGTATCTGAAGGTTTATCCACGGCTTTGGGTGCGGCTGATGCGGATGGAACGTTGCCCGGGGCGAGGGTGCCGACGGCGGCCGCAGCCAGCCGGCGAAGGAAGTTGCGCCGCCGCTCCCTCATGGGACGCCTACCGCTCTGCGCGATCCCAGGGAGCGGGCGGTGTCCGTCAGGCGGAGGGCAAAGATCATCCGGCTCAGGTCTTCTGTCCTTCAGGACGCGCCGGCGGCGCGAACCATTTTTCCCTGGGCACGACCTTGGGCTCCGCCGTGTCTCTCTCGTAAGCCGGGGTCATGATCTGAACCCCGTATTCGTTGAACACGTCCTGGATGTTTTCATGCAGCCGGGAGTAGAGCGCATTCATCTCCGACGGCGTGTCGCAGTGGACGTTCAATTCGTAGATGACGCAGAAATCACCCAGGGACTTCTGGAGCACGAAGGGCGGTGGCTCCTTCTTTAGCCCGTTGGCGCGCTCCGCCGCCATCAATAGCATGGCCTCTACCTGGCGCCAAGGGACCTCGTAGCCGATGCCCACGGTGGTGTGCAGGATCAGTCCCTGCTCCCGGGCCAGGGAGCTGAAGTTGATAATGCTGCTATTGAGGATCTGGGAGTTGGGAACCACGACTTCCTCGTTCTTGGGCGAGCGCAGGTGCGTCACCAGCAGGCGCATTTCCGCCACGTCGCCCACCACGTCCCCCACCTGGATCCGGTCGCCGAGGGCGAAAGCGCGCCGGTAGGTCATGGTGTAGCCGGCGATCAGGTTGGCGATGATAGACGTGGACCCGAGGGAGAAGATCACGCCAAGAAACAACGTGATCCCCTGGAACGCCGCGGAGCCGGACCCGGGAATGTAGGGGTAGGCCACCACCAAGGCGAAGGCGATGACCAGCAGGCGCAGAATCCGGTAGGTCGGCAACGCCCACTCCGGCTCGAAACTTTTCAGCTTGACCCTCTCTTGCGACACCGCATGGAAGAACATGCGGATCATCTTGAGCAGGTAGCGGGTGACGATCGCCAGGATCGCGATGAACACCAGTCCCGGGATCGCGCCCAGCATACCGCGACCCATTTCGCGGACGGGGTCCAGCACCAGCGCCAGCAGTGTCGCGGCGAAACCCCGGGTCCAGGGATAGAGGCCCAGGACGAAATTCAGAAAGACGTAGACGCTCACCAGTAATGCGAGCGCCTTGATGGCTAGCAGCAGGCCCCTCAGGAACATCCATAATTGCTCGGCCTGCAAAATGTAGAAGGACTGGATTTCCAGATCCTTGATCCGGGCCTTGTAGCGCCTTTCGAGCAGGGCATCGAGGCGCCTGAACGCCCAGCGGATGCCCCACAGGACCAGTGCGAAAAGGACAGCGGCGCCGAAAGCATAGGCGGTCCTGATCAGCAGGACCTCCGGGCTGCGCTCCAGGCGATAGTCGGCCACCGCTCGTCCAATCCTTTCCAAGTAGAATGTTGCCAGCACTTCCCGGCGTTCGACCCCCTCCAGTCGGGAATCCGCATCGAAAACCCCGAGCAGCCGGGTGTCGCCCGCGAAGATCTCGGTCCGTTCCGGGTAATCGACGACCCGCAGGGATTCGAGCGGAGCCTTCCTATCCCGCGCGAAGGATTCGATGCGAGCCGCGATCTCCGCGGCCCTCTGTTGCGCCGGATAGGCGGAGATCCCGCGCACCGTCATAAGCGTTTTCCCGTCCAGCACCACGGGGGCAGCGGCCGGCCGAGCTTCGCTGGTGACGGTTTCGGCGGGGACGGCTGCAGGGGGCGGCACTGGCGATGGGGCAGCGTCCTGGGCTCGGGCGGCGCCTAGGGGTAGGGCCAGCAGCAGCAGCGCGGGGAACCAGGGACCAGGAAGGGATCTCGTTTTCATTTTTCATCGCCTCAAGGGGACCCCGGCCAAGCCGCGGGGCGGGTTGTGGCGCCTGACTGTCGGCAAGGATCTGCCGGTCCAGGACGCCTTGCTTCAATTCTAGAATTTTTTCGGCGCCAGGAGAGGATTCCGGGGGCTGGAGGATGCCGCCGCTCAGGGCCGGCGCACGGGGGGTGGCGCGTAGGGGGGGCTCAGGGCCTCGGGCTTCGGCGAGTACATCCGCAGGGTTAGGGCAAACGGACCGTTGGGGGCGGGCAGCCAGTTGGCTTCGCGGTCCCCGCCCGGTGATTTGTACTGGATATATACCGTAAGCGAACCATCCTCGCCGTATTTTAGTTCCGGGGAGCGGCTGCCGACGGAGTATCGGCCGATGGAGTTCTCGACCAAGCGCTCAGAGGGGAGGGCGTAGATGGTGAGCGACCAGAATCCATCGACCGGCGGAAGCTGGTCTTTGGGAAAATTCAGGGAGTAGTTGTGGCGGAAAGCGCTGAACGCCTCGCCCTTTTCATCCGTCAGGCCCTCCGCCGCGTAGACCACCGCGACGGATTCGTCCCATAGCCCGAGCATCGCCGCGGCCGCGCGCACCAGGGGCGATTCATCGGGGGGCTCCAGCCGCGCGAGGGCGCTGCCGGTGAGGGACCAGCCGTTGCGCCGTGCGCTTAGCTCCGGCGTTGCCGCTTCGATCCGCGCCAGGGCGGCGGCCAC
>DKBC01000164.1 GCA_002451065.1 Betaproteobacteria bacterium UBA6910 | reverse complement strand
GGCCTGCGCGTTCTGCGCAAGGTCGAAGCCATTGTACGCGACGAGATGAACCGCGCGGGCGCGGTGGAACTGCTGATGCCCGCTGTGCAGCCTGCCGAATTGTGGCAGGAAACCGGTCGCTGGGAAGTGTTCGGACCCCAGATGCTCAAGATCAAGGACCGTCACGAGCGGGACTTCTGCTTTGGCCCGACCCACGAGGAGGTGGTCACAGACATCGTGCGCAGGGAAATCAAGAGTTACCGCCAGCTCCCCAGGAACTTCTACCAGATCCAGACCAANNCAGACCAAGTTCCGCGACGAGATCAGGCCCCGCTTTGGCGTCATGCGGGCGCGCGAGTTCCTCATGAAGGACGCCTACTCGTTCCACGTGGACAAGGAAAGCCTGGACGCCGAATACCGGAACATGTACGACACCTACACCCGCATCTTCTCCCGCCTTGGACTACGCTTTCGCGCCGTGGCGGCAGACACCGGCGCGATCGGCGGGACCGGGTCCCACGAGTTCCACGTACTGGCGGACTCCGGGGAGGACGCCATAGCGTATTGCCCGCAATCCGAATACGCCGCCAATGTCGAACTGGCCGAAGCCGTGGCGCCCGCCTCGCCTCGGGCCGCGCCAGCGGAGGAGATGCGCAGGGTCGCAACTCCAGGCCAGAAGACCTGCGAAGAAGTCGCGGATTTTCTCGGCTTGCCCATCCGCCGGACGGTCAAGAGCGTCATGTTGTGGGCCAACGACGCATTGGTGATGCTGCTCATCCGGGGCGATCACGCCGTCAACGAGGTCAAGGTATCGAAGCTCTCCATGCTCTCCGGATTCCGCCTGGCGAGCGACGTGGAAATCGAAAAGGGCCTTCGCTGCCGCCCGGGTTACATCGGCCCCGTGGGCATTCCGGCCACGGTGACCGTAATCGCGGATCGCACGGTCGCGGCCATGTCCGATTTTGTATGCGGCGCCAATCACGACGGCTTTCACCTGACGGGCGTGAACTGGGGCCGGGATCTCCCGGAGCCCATCCATGTTCACGACATCCGCAACGCCGTTGCCGGCGATCCCAGCCCGGATGGCAAGGGCCTCCTCGAAATTCTGAGGGGCATCGAGGTCGGGCACATCTTTCAGCTGCGCACGAAATATTCCGAGGCCATGAACGCCGCCTTCCTCGACGAAAATGGCCAGACCCGGGTCATGGAGATGGGGTGCTACGGCATCGGTGTCTCGCGCATCGTCGCCGCGGCGATCGAGCAGAACTGCGACGAGCGCGGGATCATCTTCCCGCCGCCCATGGCGCCGTTCCATGTGGCGGTGGCGCCGGTTGGCTACGGCCGCAGCGCGGAGGTCCGCGCCGCCGCGCTGCGCCTGCACGACGAGCTCGAGGCAGCGGGCATTGACGTGCTGCTGGACGACCGCGACGAGCGTCCAGGTGTGATGTTTGCGGACCTGGAACTCATCGGAATTCCCCATCGCCTGGTGGTTAGCGAGCGCTCCCTCAAAAACGGGGAGGCGGAATACCGGGGCCGGCGCGACACTGAAGCGCGCAATATTCCCTTGCGCGAAGCCCGGGGCCTCTTAGAATCCAAGCCATGATCTGTCAGAGACTCCTCACGTCCCGCCTTTGGCTCACGACCCTACTGGGTGCCGCCCTCGCGGCCGGCACGCCGCCGGTTTTTTCCGGCTCCCAGGCCTATGAACCATTGGCTGCGAGCGTGCAGGCGTCCCTGCAGCGAGCCGTCAGCGACCGCGCGGCCCCGCGTCTGGTTTTTGCGTCTCAACTGGATGCCGATGCCTGGCTGGGGGAGATGTCGCGCCGGCTCGAACAGCGCATGCCGGATCCCGGCGAAAGGGAGGAGTTCCTCACCACGGTGCATTACGAGGCCACAAGGGCCGGCCTCGACCCGCAGCTGGTGCTGGGCGTGATCCAGGTCGAAAGCAATTTTCGCAAGTACGCCGTTTCTCGCGCCGGGGCACGGGGTTTCATGCAGGTGATGCCATTCTGGATTGACGTCATCGGCATCGGCGATCACAACTTGTTTCACCTGCGTACCAATCTCCGGTACGGCTGCGTGATCCTTCGCCACTACCTGGATCTGGAGAACGGCAACCTTTTCCGCGCCCTCGGCCGCTATAACGGCAGCTTGGGGAGCAACGGGTACCCGAACCTGGTGCTCGCGGCCTGGCGCGGCAACTGGTCCTATCGCGGCCGCACCATCTGACCCGCGTTGGCGCGGGCATCCGGCCTGGGAGCTTTGTTCCCCTCAATGAAGCGCTCCACCATCTCCCGGTTCAAGGGGCCCACATGCCGCACCAGGATCTTCCCGTCGGGATCGTAGATGAACGTGGTGGGAAGACCCACGATCTTTCCAATCTGAGCGGCAATTGCCGGTGTGCCAAAGACAATCGGATAGCTGATGAACATCTGGTCCACGAACTGCAGCACCGTCTCCCGGCTCTGGTAATCCATCGCGATCCCGATCACCACTAGGTCGCGCTTGCCGCGTTCCTCGTGCAACGCAACCAGGTCTGGGATTTCGTCCAGGCAGGGCGGACACCACGTGGCCCAGAAGTTGACCAACACCCATTTGCCCCGGAAATCCTCGAGCCGGAGCAGCCGCCCTCCGGAGTCGGTCAGGGTGAAGGCGAAAGCCGCCGACGCGGCCATGCTCGCCACCACGGCAAACAGCACGATGTAACGGCTGCGCCAAAGCGCTCCCTCGAAAAGCTGCTTGAAAAATTTCACTCCGATCTCCGCTCGGGGAACGACACCACGCCACCTTCCGCCTGTCCGGCCCTGGTCCCGGCTTGCGGGGGCGCGCCGAAAAGCTGCCGCAGCGTCATCCCCAGCTCGACGGTCGCCTTGCCGTCCATGTCCGAGAGCAGCGTCTGAATCCGCTCGTCCCCGACCCTTCGCCCCGCTGGCGGAGCCATCGCGAATGTCCGGTAAACGTCCGACACACGGATTCGGTCGGCATCCCGGACCAGGATCCAGCCGCTCCCCGCCGCTTGGCGCGCCCAACGGACCACCGCGAGCTGATCCAATATTCCTTCCAAGTCCTCATAGGCGAGGCCGGTGCGCCGGGAAAGCTGGGGCAGAGTTACCGTTTCCCCCGTGTTCAGGGCTTCTAGCAGAGCGCCGAGCACCGTGAGGGCGTGCCCGAAGCGCTCTCCCGGCGCGAGCATGCGCTGCGTTTCTAGTCCGCGCCAGCTCCCCAGGGATGCCGCAATCACGGCCCCGGAGAGCACCACCAGCCACGTGAGGTACAACCAGAGCAGAAATATCGGTATGCTCGCAAAGGCTCCGTAGATCAGCCGATGCGCCGCGAAGTTCGCGATGTAGAATCCGAAGCCGCGCTTCATCAACTCAAACGCCACCGCGGCGACAACGCCGCCGGTGACGGCCTGCCACCACGGCACATGGCGGTTTGGGATCACCGCATAGAGCAAGGTAAAGGCCAGGATGCTCAGGAGCAACGAGCCCGTCCTCAGGAGCGCGGAGCCCAGCGCCGGCATTTCGCGCGTCATACCCATGGAGGCACTGACGAGCCAGGAACTAATCGAAATACTGGCGCCGATCAACGCCGGGCCTATGGTCAGCACCGCCCAGTAGATCAGCAGGCGCTGCACCAGGACCCGCCCGCGCCGGACCCGCCAGATGGCGTTCAGGGCGTTGTCGATGGTCAGCATCAGCATCATCGCAGTCACTGCGAGAAAGGCGATGCCGAAACCCGTCAGCCGCGCGGCGGCATCGGCGAACTGCTCCATGTAGACAGTGATGACCTTGCCTGCCACTTCCGGCACCATGTTGGTCAGCAGGAAGATCTTGAACTGCGTAGCGAGGGGAGAGAACGCCGGGAAGGAAGCGATGCTCGCCATGGCGATGGTCACCAGCGGCACCAGCGACAGAAGTGTCGTGAAAGTCAAGCTCGACGCCACCTTCACCAAGCCGTCCTCGGCGGCGCGGCCCAGCGCATAGCGGAGGAAGCCGAACACCAGTCGGATCGCTCTCATGGCATAGCAGCAATAGGCGCTGACATGGGACCTATATAATACCTGCGATCTTCCGGGGACAAGGCAGGCTATGCAGGAAATCCTGGTGCTTTATTACAGCCGCCATGGCGCGGTTCGCGAGCTCGGGCATCTGGTGGCGAGGGGGGTCGAATGCGTTCCCGGCATGGGGGCTCGCATACGCACCGTTCCCCGGGTGTCGGCGGTCTGCGAAAGCATCGCCCCGGGGGTTCCCAGCGAGGGTCCTCCGTATGCAGAATTGCGGGACCTTGAAGAGTGCATCGGGGTCGCTTTCGGATCCCCGACGCGCTTCGGAAACATGGCGGCGCCCATGAAGTACTTCTGGGACGGCACCGCACCGCTCTGGCTGACGGGAGCATTGGCGGGGAAGCCGGGGGCGGTATTCACCTCCGCATCCAGCCTCCACGGCGGGCACGAGACCACTTTGATCAGCATGATGCTTCCGCTGCTTCACCACGGAATGGTCATTGTGGGTCTGCCCTATACGGAGCCTGAGCTGGCGTCTACCGAGGCGGGCGGCACCCCTTATGGCGCAAGCCACATGGCCGGAACAGCGAACGACTTGCCGATTACGGAGAAGGAGAAGCGGCTGTGCTTCGCCCTGGGCCGCAGGCTGGCGGAAGTTGCCCGCAAACTAGCAAAATGATTCCCGGCCGAGAGGCTCGACGCATGCTTCGCTCCCACCACTGGGGAGCAATCGCCACCAGCTCCGCCAGCAACGGTGGCCACCCCTATGTTTCGGCTGTCGAGTTCGCCCTGAGCCAGGACGCCCGACCGCTCATGCTCCTCAGCCGCCTGGCTGAGCATACGCGGAATCTGCTAAGGGATCCGCGCGTGAGCCTGCTGGCGGCGAGTCCCGGGCCGGATGCCTTGGCGCAACCGAGGCTCAGCTTGCTCGGTGAAGCGCGGGAGCTGCGACAGGACAGCGATCTTCTCGCCCGTTACCTTCGCTATTTCCCTGCGTCCCACCGCTACCTGGAACTGGGTGATTTCTCGCTTATTGCCATCGAGCCCGCGAAGGCGCGCTACATTCAAGGGTTCGGGGAGATCACATGGATCGCCGCGAGCGAACTCCTGGCCCCACCATCCGATCTGGACGAACGGGAGGCCGAGCTGATCGGTCGCGCCAGCCCCGATCTGCTGGCTCGCCTGGCGCGGCATTTGGCGCCAAAACCCGACCAAGGAAAATCCCAAGCGAGTTTGGTCGGGGTGGATTGCGACGGCGTGGATCTGAGGGTTGACGGCCGGTTACTCCGGGCAGATTTCCCGGCACCGGTTCCCGACGCGGAGGCGGCTCTGCAAGCCTTGGACGCGATGGGCCGACCCGTGTGAAACGCATCGCCCTCCGCTACGCCAGCGCAGGGGCCTTGATCGCCCTGATTGTCCTTTGCCTCGCCTGGGAGCTGCGGCTGGCCCCCCTGCGGCCGGGCGGTTCCTGGCTCGCCATGAAAGCCCTGCCCCTGGTGTTCCCTCTTGTCGGCATTCTTCGGGGACGGGTGTATACGTACCAGTGGGCCTCGGCGCTTGCCCTGATCTACGGTGCCGAGGGCTTGGTGCGATGGTGGTCGGAATCGGGGATTGCTTCTGGCTTGGCGCTCATCGAGTTCTTCTTCGCCACGATATTCACCGTTTCGGCCGCCCTTTACGTCCGCCAACATCAGACAGTAACATAGAAATATCAATGGGCTACGCTATTGGCTTGGCCCTTGGCGTTTCCCCACCAACACGCGCTTTGAAGGCACCTCGCTCATTGAAAATCGTTCCGAGAGAAGCCATTTCATGTTATGCTGCACCGCAGCATCCTTTTACATAGGAGGCAAGATGGCTTACCCAATGATATTGCCGTGGCTGGCCCGCAAGGCCCGGGTCCCGATTCCCGTCGCCGAGAAAATCTGGGACCGGAGTGTCGCCGACGGCGACCAGCGGTTCACCAAGGGCGTGCGAGGCTCCGCCTACTGGCGCCACGTCCTGAGAACATTCCGGGATTCCTTGGCGGCTCCCGGCCCGCTGCCAACCGCGGTCCCGGCGCCGGATCCAGCCTGGGAAACCGGTTTTGAGTTCTATCTCCTGCAAGTCCAACTCTTGAACCGGGCATGGTGGGCCTGGGCCAGCGTTCTGCGCCGGGCATTTTCCCGGGGCCCGAACCTGTTCTGCCTTTGGGGCCTGCGCGCCTGACCGTTCGTCGGTGGCCGTCCCTGCCCCGGCCTCCACTACCCCGTGATATGCTGAGTCCGTTCGATGCCGATTGGAGTTCGGCCCATGCTGCGGATAAGCCAATTCCGACTGCTAATCGGTGCCGTCCTAGGGCTCGCCTCAGCCACGCTGTCCCCGGCCCCCGTGGCGCAGTCCTACGCGAATCCGCCCCAGGACAGCCTCTCGTGGGACTGCTGGCTGGCGACATCGGAGCCGGTCAGTATCCGCTGCATCGCAGCCCGGGAAGGACGGCCCACCCCCGACCCTGAAGCCGACTCACGAGAGACCCTGCTTCTGGATCACGTGCACACCCTGCTTCACTCCGGGCGAGCAGTGGAAATCGAAGGGGTCTTGGTCAGCAACCTCGAGGTATTCCAGAATGGTTCTATCTGGACCATCCGCATCTGGAGCCTGCCCCACGAACTGTCGTGGCTCGAGGACCGGCCGGCGACTCTGGTGCGCAGGGTCTTGTGCCCCACCGGCGTTGCCTGCAACGTTCTGATCGTGCGGCCCTGAACCCAAACCGTTAGCCGGCTTTGCGCATGGTGGTCAACGGCGAAAGAGCCACAGCAGGAAAGTTACCACCAGTGAGACGATGATGCCGCTGGTCAGGGGAAAATAGAAGGTAAAGCCCTTGCGCTCGATGCGAATATCCCCTGGCAGGCTGCCCAGGCCGAGCTTGCTTACCAGGGGCCATAACACCCCGAGCCCGACCAGGATGATCCCCAGCGTGATCAGCCATTTCGCCATCGCCCAATCCTCGCCGCCAACCGCCGTCGTCACACCTGGGGGTGCGCCCGCTCCAGCTTCGAGTAAAGCTTGTTGAGGGCGTTGATATAGGCTTTGGCCGAGGCGACGACAATGTCGGTGTCCGCCCCCTGGCCGTTCACGATGCGCCCCCCCTTGGCGAGGCGCACCGTCACTTCGCCCTGGGCATCGGTACCGCTGGTGATGGCGTTCACCGAATAGAGCTGCAGGTCGGCGCCGCTATGGGCGATGTCCTCTATGGCCTTGAACGAAGCGTCCACCGGCCCGCTGCCTTCGGCAAACGCGGTCTTCTCGGCTCCCGCCTCCGCCACCGCGACCCTGGCCTGGGGCACTTCGCCCGTCTCCGAGCAAACCCGAAGCGAAACCAGGCGGAAGTGCTCCTGCTCATGAGCCATGATCTCGTCGCTGACCAGGGCGTGGAGGTCCTCGTCGAATATCTCGTGCTTCTTGTCGGCAAGTTCCTTAAACCGCAGGAACGCCGAGTTGAGAGTCTCCTCCGAGTCCAGTTCGATGCCGAGCTCCGCCAGGCGGACGCGGAACGCGTTGCGTCCGGAATGCTTCCCGAGCACCATCCGGTTCGCGGTCCAGCCCACGTCTTCGGCCCGCATGATCTCGTAGGTCTCGCGGTGCTTCAGCACGCCATCCTGGTGGATACCCGATTCGTGGGCGAAAGCGTTGGCGCCGACGATCGCCTTGTTCGGTTGCACGGGAAAGCCGGTGATGCTGGACACCAGTCGGCTCACGGGAACGATATGGGTGGTATCGATGTTGGTGTCGCAGGGAAAGAAATCCCGGCGCGTGCGTACCGCCATCACGATCTCCTCCAGCGAAGCGTTGCCCGCGCGCTCTCCCAGCCCGTTGATGGTGCATTCCACCTGGCGCGCGCCGGCCATCACTGCGGCTAGGGAGTTCGCCACCGCCAGCCCGAGGTCGTTATGGCAGTGAACCGAGAACACCACCTTGTCGGAATCGGGGATGCGCTCGCGCAGATTTCGGATCAGGCCGCCGAATTGCTCGGGCATGGTGTAGCCGACCGTATCCGGGATGTTGAGGGTGGTGGCGCCCGCCTCGATCACCGCATCCAGCACTCGGCACAGGAATTCGAGCTCCGACCGCCCCGCGTCCTCCGGCGAGAACTCCACGTTGTCCGTGAACTGCCGGGCCCACTTCACGGCCTTCACCGCCTGCTCCACCACCTGATCCGGCTTCATGCGCAGCTTCTTCTCCATGTGGATCGGAGAGGTGGCGATGAAGGTATGAATGCGGGCAGCGTTGGCCCCCGCCAGCGCCTCGCCGGCGCGCCGGATGTCATTCTCCGTCGCCCGCGCTAGGCCGCAGACCACGCTGTCTTTGACGGCGTTCGCCACCGCCTTCACTGCTTCGAAATCGCCGTTGCTGGCCGCCGGGAAACCGGCCTCGATCACGTCCACCCGCATGCGCTCCAGCTGCCGCGCAATGCGGACCTTTTCCTCCCGGGTCATGGACGCGCCGGGGCTCTGCTCCCCGTCACGCAGCGTAGTGTCAAAAATAATGAGGCGTTCCTTCATGGTCGTGCTCCGTCAAACAGATGCGTTCCAGAACCGGATCCGGTTCCGCCAAAACTTCCAAAAATGAGGAGAAAGTAAATTAGCGCCCGGACAGGCGCAGCGGACGAACCGCCAGCAGAGCGAGGCGGCGGGGTTCTTGCAGCAGAAAGCTGGAACCGGTAAGCATACGGCCCAATATAGACGGTTTCCCCAAACCGCGCAACATCAGGCTGGCCGCCGGGTGCGGCGGCGGGCAAAGCTCCAGAGCCACATCCCGTAGCCCGAGAGGGCATACAGCACGAACAGGCCAAACAGCACCTTCGGCGGGTCGGTCGACACCAGGACGAACGAAAGCACGAGAAGCAGCAGCGCCACAAAGGGCACGCTTTTCTTGAGATTGATGTCCTTCCCGCTGTAAAAGGGAACATTGCTCACCATGCTCAGTCCGGCGAAAACCGTGACCACCCAGGCCACCCATCGAATGTCCGGGCCCTCGATGCCGGCATCGTGCACGACCCATACCAATCCCGCGATCAGCGCCGCGGCGGCAGGGCTCGGCAGGCCCTGGAAATAGCGCTTGTCCTGCACGTCCAGGGTGGTGTTGAACCGCGCCAGACGGAGGGCAGCGCCCGCGCAATAGATGAACGCCGCGATCCAACCGAGCTTGCCCATTCCCTTGAGAGCCCAGACATAGATCACCAGGGCCGGAGCGGCACCGAACGATACCATGTCCGAAAGGCTGTCGTATTCGGCGCCGAAAGCGCTCTGAGCGTGGGTGAGACGGGCGATGCGGCCGTCCAACCCGTCCAGCACCATTCCCACGAAAATGGCCACCGCCGCGTACTCGAAGCGGCCGTTCATGGCCTGGACGATTGCGTAGAATCCGGCGAAGAGAGCGGCGGTGGTGAACAGATTTGGCAGCAGGTAGATGCCACGCTTCCGGAACCTGCCCTTGGACAGCAGTCTCTGTTGGTCGGGCTCGTAAATCATGGGGGATACGCCTGCGTTAGGCCGGAACCTGCCACATCGTCCGCCCCCGAGGAACACGTCAGGGCGAACAATGCGGCTAGGCTACACTGAAACCGCGGACGCCGGCAATTCCGCGATCACGGTTTCCCCGGCGTAGACCTTGTCGCCGATAGCGACCCGGGAGCGGCTGGCTGGCGGAAGGTAAACGTCGACCCGGGAGCCGAATCGGATGAAGCCGTAGCGCTGTCCCCGGGCAAGTCGCTCGCCGGCTTTCGCGTAGCACAGTATGCGCCGCGCGATCAAACCAGCGATCTGCACGCAGGTAACGTCCAACCCCGTCGCGGTTCGCAGCCAGAGCGCCTGGCGCTCGTTCTCCGTCGATGCCTTCGGAAGCGACGCGTTGACGTACGCGCCAGCATGGTACCAGGCGTCACGCACTTCGCCGTCGACCGGACTACGGTTGGCGTGGACGTTGAAAACGTTCATAAACACGCTGATCTTGAGCGCGTCGCGCGCGAGGTACGGGTCGCGGGTGGCCTCGACGGTCACCACCTTCCCATCCGCCGGGGATACCACCACGTTCGCCACGGAGGGGATATCGCGCGCCGGATCCCGGAAGAACTGAAGCACGAACGCCAGCAGGATCCAAAACGGCATCCCGACAACCCAGCCTCCGCCGGCGGTAGCGGCCACGGCCAGCGTTGCCGCGACGGCGACATGGGGCCAGCCTTCGCGGGCGATCAAGGGATAGGGGTATGAGGTCAACAGCTTCGGGTCCGGATCAGGCAACCAGCGCCGCGGCAACGCGCCTCCGGCGCCGAAACGCTAGTTCTTGGAGGTATCGACGAGCTTGTTCCGTTTGATCCACGGCATCATGTCGCGCAGCTTGCTGCCCACCTGCTCGATCTGATGCTCCTTGGAAATGCGCCGCATGGCTTTGAGCATGGGCGCCCCGGCCCGGTTCTCCAGGATGAACTCCTTGGCGAACTGGCCGGTCTGGATTTCCTGCAGAATCCGGCGCATCTCCGCCCGCGTTTCGTCCGTGATGATACGGGGGCCCCGGGTCAGATCGCCGTATTCCGCGGTATTCGAGATCGAATAGCGCATGTTGGCGATTCCGCCCTCATAAATCAGGTCCACGATGAGTTTCACCTCGTGCAGGCATTCGAAGTATGCCATCTCTGGCGCGTAGCCAGCCTCCACCAGGGTCTCGAATCCGGATTGGATCAGCGCCGTCAGGCCGCCGCACAGGACCACCTGCTCACCGAACAGGTCCGTTTCGCATTCCTCGCGAAACGTGGTCTCGATGACCCCGGCGCGCGCGGCTCCGATGGCCGCCGCGTACGAGAGGGCAACGTCGCGCGCCTTGCCGCTCGCATCCTGGGCGACAGCGATCAGCGCGGGAACCCCCCCGCCCTGAGTATAGGTGGATCGCACCAAGTGACCGGGCCCCTTGGGCGCGATCATTACCACATCCAGGTCCGGACGCGGTTCGATCTGACCGAAATGGATGTTGAAGCCGTGGGCGAATGCCAAGGCGGCTCCCTTCTTGATGTTGGGCTCGATCTCTTTGCGGTAGACCTCGGCGTGATTCTCATCGGGAAGCAGAATCATCACGAGGTCGGCACCCTTGACCGCCTCATCCACCTCTTTGACGCCGAGGCCCGCGCCCTTGGCCTTCTTCCACGAGGCGCCACCCTTGCGCAGCCCCACCGTGACCTTGACCCCCGATTCGCTCAGGTTGTTAGCGTGGGCATGTCCCTGGGATCCATAGCCGACGATGGTAACCCTCTTCCCCTTGATCAGCGAAAGGTCGGCGTCCTTGTCGTAATAGACCTTCATTTCTTCCCCTTCTTGGTAAACAAACTTGCCGGCGCGGCCCGACGACCTGCTTGCCCCGGTTCCGGCCGTGGCAGATCAGAGCCTAAGGACCCGCTCACCGCGGCCGATCCCGGACGCGCCGGTGCGAACGGCTTCGAGGATGGCGCCCTTGTCGAGAGCCTCCAGGAAAGCGTCCAGCTTAGCACCGGTGCCCGTGAGCTCGATGGTGTATGACTTGTCCGTCACGTCGATGATGCGACCGCGAAAAATATCGGCCATGCGCTTCATCTCCTCACGGTCCTTGCCGGCCGCGCGCACCTTGACGAGCATCAGTTCGCGCTCGATGTGCTCCCCATCCGAGAGGTCCACCACCTTCACCACGTCCACGAGCTTGTTCAGCTGCTTGGTGATCTGCTCGATGATGTCGTCGGACCCGGTGGTTACGATGGTCATGCGCGAGAGAGTGGCGTCCTCGGTGGGCGCCACGGTGAGTGATTCGATGTTGTAGCCCCGCGCGGAGAACAGTCCGGAGACGCGGGACAGGGCGCCGGCCTCGTTTTCCAGAAGCAACGAAACGATATGTCGCATGGTGCTAAACCAGAATCATTTCGGACAGCCCCTTGCCGCCGGGCACCATGGGGAAGACGTTCTCGGTCTGGTCGGT
>DKBC01000051.1 GCA_002451065.1 Betaproteobacteria bacterium UBA6910 | reverse complement strand
TGGAGACGCACCTGGGCTGGGCCGCCAAGGGACTCGGAATCCGCATCGGGGAAATGCTGAACGCCCACGCCAAGGTCCAGGACTTGCGCCGGCTCCTCAAGCAGATTTACAACGCGAGCGGACGACACGAGCAACTGGACGACCTGACGGACGAGGAAATATTGCGGCTGTCCGGGAACCTGCGCCACGGGGTCCCGTTCGCGACGCCAGTGTTTGACGGCGCGAACGAGGACGAGATCAAGGAAATGCTCGAGCTCGCCGGGCTGCCGCGCTCAGGGCAGATCGCGTTGTACGACGGCCGAACCGGCGAAGCGTTCGACCGGACGGTGACCGTAGGATACATGCATGTGCTCAAGCTCCATCACCTGGTGGATGACAAGATGCATGCTCGCTCGACCGGCCCCTACAGCCTCGTTACGCAGCAGCCGCTGGGCGGCAAGNNCACGCTGCAGGAGATGCTGACCGTAAAGTCGGACGACGTTACCGGCCGCACCAAGGTCTACGAAAACATCGTGAAGGGCGAGCACAAGATCGACGCGGGAATGCCGGAATCCTTCAACGTGCTGGTGAAGGAAATACGTTCGCTTGCAATTGATATCGACCTGGAGCGGCATTGAGCCCGGGCCCTGAAAGCAGGAGACACACATGAAAGCTTTGCTGGACTTGTTCAAGCAGGTTACCCAGGAAGAGGAATTCGACGCGATTCGCATCGGTCTTGCCTCCCCGGAGAAAATCCGTTCCTGGTCCTATGGTGAGGTCAAGAAGCCCGAGACCATCAACTACCGGACCTTTAAGCCGGAGCGGGACGGGTTGTTCTGCGCAAAGATTTTCGGACCGGTGAAGGACTACGAGTGCCTTTGCGGCAAGTACAAGAGGCTCAAGCACCGGGGCGTGATCTGCGAGAAATGCGGGGTGGAGGTCACCCTTAGCAAGGTCCGTCGTGAGCGGATGGCTCATATCGAACTGGCGAGCCCGGTGGCCCATATCTGGTTCCTCAAGTCATTGCCATCCCGCATGGGGATGGTGCTCGATATGGCGCTGCGGGATATCGAGCGCGTCCTTTACTTCGAGGCCTACGTCGTCACCAATCCCGGGATGACGCCCCTCAACCGCGGGCAGCTCCTCACCGAGGACGACTACCTCGCGAAGGTGGAGGAATTTGGCGACGAGTTCCAGGCGGCCATGGGGGCGGAGGGTATTCGGGACCTGCTTCGCAACCTCGACCTCAACGGTGACATAGACCGGCTGCGCCACGACCTGGAAACCACGGGTTCCGACACCAAGATTAAGAAGATTGCCAAGCGCCTGAAGGTGCTGGAAGCATTTCAGAAGTCAGGGATCAAACCCGACTGGATGATCCTGGAGGTGCTGCCGGTGTTACCGCCGGAACTGCGGCCCCTGGTGCCTCTGGACGGGGGACGATTTGCCACCTCGGACCTGAACGACCTCTATCGGCGCGTCATCAATCGCAACAACCGTCTGAAGCGGCTTTTGGAGCTGAAAGCGCCTGATATCATCGTGCGTAACGAGAAGCGGATGCTTCAGGAGGCCGTCGATTCCCTGCTCGACAACGGTCGTCGCGGAAAGGCCATGACGGGTGCCAACAAGCGGCCGCTCAAATCCCTCGCCGACATGATCAAGGGCAAGGGGGGGCGCTTCCGCCAGAACCTCCTGGGCAAGCGCGTCGATTATTCCGGGCGTTCCGTGATCGTGGTCGGCCCACAACTGAAGCTCCATCAGTGCGGCCTCCCCAAGCTGATGGCCTTGGAGCTTTTCAAGCCTTTCATCTTCCACAAGCTCGAAGTCACTGGCCTCGCGACCACGATCAAGGCTGCGAAGCGCATGGTGGAAGGCCAGGAGCCGGTGGTTTGGGACTTCCTGGAGGAAGTAATCCGGGAGCACCCGGTGATGCTCAATCGGGCGCCTACTCTGCACCGCCTAGGGATCCAGGCCTTCGAGCCGGTGCTGATCGAAGGTAAGGCAATCCAGCTGCATCCTCTAGTCTGCGCCGCGTTCAACGCTGATTTTGATGGCGACCAGATGGCGGTGCATGTGCCGCTTTCGCTGGAGGCGCAAATGGAGGCGCGCACCCTCATGCTTTCCTCCAATAACATCCTGTCCCCGGCCAACGGTGATCCGATCATCGTGCCGTCGCAGGACATCGTTCTCGGCTTGTACTACATGACTCGCGAACGCATCGGAGCCAACGGCGAGGGCATGTACTTTGTCAACGTCGCCGAGGCGCAACGCGCTTATGACACGCGGCAGGCCGACCTGCACGCCAAAGTCTCGGTGCGCATTAAGGAAATCGAGGTGACGGCCGATGGAGAGCACCGGGAGAAGGTTACGCGCTACCAGACGACGGTGGGCCGAGCCCTGCTTTCGGAAATCCTGCCCGCCGGGTTGCCATTCTCGCTCATCGACAAACCGCTCAAGAAGAAGGAAATCTCGAGGCTGATCAACGCCTGTTTTCGACGCTGTGGACTCAAGGATACCGTTGTATTCGCCGACCGGCTGATGTACACGGGCTTTTCCATGGCGACACGGGCCGGCATTTCCATTTGCGTGAACGACATGCTGGTGCCTGGCCAGAAGAACGACATCATCGGTGCGGCGGAGAAGGAAGTTAAGGAAATCGAAACACAGTACACGTCGGGTCTGGTAACTCACGGCGAGCGCTACAACAAGGTGGTGGATATCTGGGGCCGCGCCGGGGACATGGTTGCCAAGGCCATGATGGAGCAGCTTGGCAGTGAGCCGGTAATAAAATGGGAACCCCGGAAGGAAGCCTGGGTGCCGCTAAAGGACAAGGAAGGCAGGCCCCTGTCTCAGGAGGCCTTTAATTCCATTTACATGATGGCGGACTCCGGTGCGCGCGGCTCGGCGGCGCAGATTCGACAGCTGGCCGGTATGCGCGGTCTGATGGCCAAACCGGACGGGTCCATCATCGAGACGCCGATCACAACCAATTTCCGGGAGGGATTGAACGTCCTCCAGTACTTCATTTCGACGCACGGCGCCCGTAAGGGCCTGGCGGACACCGCCCTCAAGACCGCGAACTCGGGTTACCTGACCCGGCGTTTGGTGGACGTCACCCAGGATCTGGTGGTAACAGAAAACGACTGCGGCACCCGGGAAGGTTTCACCATGAAGGCGTTGATCGAGGGCGGCGAGGTGATTGAGCCGCTGCGGGAGCGTATTCTCGGACGGGTGACGGCGATGGACTTGGTGAATCCGGAATCCGGGGAAACGCTCTTCGAGGCGGGCACGCTGCTGGACGAGGAGGCGGTTGACGCTATCGAATCGCTGGGAATCGATGAGGTCAAGGTGCGCACGCCCCTGTCATGCGAGACGCGCTATGGTCTTTGCAGCAAATGCTACGGCCGTGATCTGGCGCGCGGGCAGCTGGTGAACGTCGGGGAGGCGGTGGGCGTGATTGCCGCCCAATCCATTGGGGAGCCCGGCACACAGCTCACCATGCGCACCTTCCACATCGGGGGGGCGGCGTCGCGGACCGCCGTGGCCAGCCACGTCGAAAGCAAGTCGAGCGGCACCGTGCGCTTCTCGGCTTCCATGCGCTATGTCACCAACGCTCGCGGCGAGCAGGTCGCAATTTCGCGCAGCGGCGAGGTCGTGATCGCCGACGAGGTGGGCCGCGAGCGCGAGCGCCATAAAGTTCCTTACGGCGCCGCGTTGCTGGTGCGGGAGGGTCAAGCGGTCAAGGCCGGCCAGATCCTGGCGAGCTGGGACCCGCACACGCGCCCGATCGTAAGCGAGTACGCGGGAACGGTGAAATTCGAGAACGTCGAAGAGGGCGTTACCGTGGCAAAGCAGATCGACGAGGTCACGGGACTGTCCACTCTGGTGGTGATCGATCCCAAACGGCGCGGCGTGTCTTCAGCCAAGGGCCTGCGCCCCGCGGTCAAGCTGCTGGACGCAGAGGGCGGCGAGGTGCGACTTGCGGGTTCCGCCGACCAGCCGGTCAACTACACGTTCCAGATCGGCGCCGTGATCAACGTAAAGGACGGCCAACAGGTGGGCGTGGGGGAGGTTATTGCCCGCATGCCCCAGGAGACGGCGAAGACCAAGGACATCACCGGCGNNAAGGACACCAAGGGCAAGCAGCGGTTGGTCATCACCGATCTTGACGGCGTGGCGCACGAAGACCTGATCCCGAAGGACAAGCACGTCATGGCCCATGACGGCCAGGTCGTTAACCGAGGCGAGATGATCGTCGACGGCCCGGCAGATCCCCACGACATTCTGCGCCTGCTGGGCGTCGAGTCCCTCGCCCGCTACATAATTGACGAGGTGCAGGACGTTTACCGACTGCAGGGCGTGAAGATCAATGACAAGCATATCGAGGTCATCGTGCGCCAGATGCTGCGCAGGGTAACGATCGCCGAGCCGGGCGACAGCGACTTCATCACCGGCGAGCAAGTAGAGCGCTCGGAGGTGCTGGGGGTCAACGAAGGCCTGGTCCAGGAGGGGAAAACCCCGGCCACCTATGATTACATGCTGCTGGGCATTACCAAGGCGTCCCTGTCCACCGATTCGTTCATCTCGGCGGCTTCGTTCCAGGAGACAACGCGTGTCCTGACCGAGGCGGCCATTATGGGCAAGAAGGATGATCTGCGCGGTCTCAAGGAGAATGTCATCGTGGGTCGCCTGATTCCGGCCGGAACTGGTCTCGCTTATCACAATACCCGCAAAAAACAAGCGGTTGGCGTTGACCTGGGCGAGGGCCGTGAATTGGGGGAGGAGGCCGCCGGAGAAGCCGAAGGCCAGGAGCATGTCGCTTGACACTTTGAGCGTATCTCCTTAAAATTCACAGTCTTTTTCGGGTGCAAGCGGGCGGCGGCGAGCCGTCCCGCGACAAATCGAATCCACGCAAATGGACGGCGTAACCCGCCGTCCTGTTTTTTGGAATTATTGAATGCCAACCATCAGCCAGCTTGTGCGGAAGTCTCGGGTGAGGCCCACCACCAAGAGCAAGGTGCCGGCCATGGAGAGCTGCCCTCAGAAGCGGGGGGTGTGCACCCGCGTCTACACCACGACTCCCAAAAAGCCGAATTCGGCACTGCGTAAGGTGTGCAAGGTACGACTTACCAACGGCTACGAAGTGATCAGCTATATCGGCGGGGAAGGGCACAACCTCCAGGAGCACTCCGTGGTCCTGATTCGCGGCGGGCGGGTCAAGGATCTGCCGGGGGTGCGCTACCACGTGGTGCGGGGAAGTTTGGACACGGCTGGTGTCAAGGATCGCAAGCAGGCCCGCTCCAAATACGGCGCCAAGCGTCCGAAGACCGCGTAACCGCGACTCTATTCGAGGAAATCATGCCGCGACGCAGGGAAGTTCCGAAGCGCGAAGTGCTGCCGGATCCGAAGTATGGAAACCCGGAGGTTGCCAAGTTCATCAACGTGCTCATGACACGGGGGAAGAAATCTGTGGCCGAGCGCACGATTTATGGCGCGCTCGACCAGATTAAGAAGAAGACGGGTAAGGACCCGATCGAGGTTTTTAGCCAGGCTATCGCCAATGTCCGGCCCGCGGTGGAAGTCAAGAGCCGGCGCGTAGGTGGCGCCAACTATCAGGTACCGGTCGAGGTTCGGCCGGTGCGGCGCATGGCCCTCGCCATGCGCTGGATTCGAGACGCTGCCCGCAAGCGCGGCGAGAAGTCCATGGGGGCCCGGCTCGCCAACGAGCTGTCCGAAGCCTCCGAGGGACGCGGTGGCGCGGTGAAGAAGCGCGAGGAAGTCCACAAGATGGCGGAGGCCAACAAAGCCTTCTCCCATTACCGGTTCTGATGCAGAAGGCTCGATAGTGGCGCGCACGACTCCCATTGAACGCTACCGCAACATCGGCATCATGGCCCACATCGACGCCGGCAAAACTACGACCACCGAGCGCATCCTGTTCTACACCGGAGTGTCCCACAAGATGGGGGAGGTGCACGATGGCGCTGCCGTGATGGACTGGATGGAGCAGGAGCGAGAGCGCGGCATCACCATTACATCCGCGGCCACCACCTGTTTCTGGAAAGGTATGGACCAGAGCCATACCGAGCACCGCATCAACATCATCG
>DKBC01000222.1 GCA_002451065.1 Betaproteobacteria bacterium UBA6910 | reverse complement strand
GCGGACATCATCGAGCTGGGGGTGCCGTTCTCCGATCCCATGGCGGATGGTCCGACCATCCAGCGCGCCTCGGAGCGCGCCCTGAAGCAGGGCACCAACCTGCGGGGCGTGCTGGAGATGGTGGCGGCATTCCGGGAGAAGGACAAATTGACTCCGGTGGTGCTCATGGGCTACGCCAACCCGGTGGAGGCCATGGGACATCCCCAGTTCTGCGAGCTGGCGAAGGCGAGCGGCGTGGACGGCGTGCTGATCGTGGATTACCCGCCAGAAGAGAGCGCGGAGTTCGCGGAGCGGCTGGGCCGCTACGGGATCGATCCGATTTTCCTGCTCTCGCCCACCACCCCAGAGGCCCGCGTCAAGCGGGTGGCGGCCATGGCCCGGGGTTACGTGTATTACGTTTCCCTCAAGGGCGTGACCGGGGCGGCGCACCTGGACCTCACGGACGTGGCGCGGCGGCTTCCGATATTGCGCAACCACCTCCGGGTCCCCATCGGCGTCGGCTTCGGCATCCGGGACGCGGCATCGGCCAGGGCGGTCTCCGAGCTGGCGGACGCCGTGGTGGTGGGCAGCCGCATTGTCGAGGAAATCGAGAAATCGCCGCGTGAAGGACTGCTCGCCAACGTGGGCTGCGTGGTTCGCGACCTGCGGGCGGCGATGGACGCGCTGGAGGTCGGGGCATGAGCTGGTTCCAGAAACTCCTGCCGCCGAAGATCAAGCGCAAGGAGGAAAGCGCCCGCAAGGCCATGCCCGAGGGGCTGTGGCAGAAGTGCGAGGCCTGCGAGGCGGTGCTCTACCACACCGACCTGGAGAAGAACCTCGCCGTCTGCCCCAAGTGCGGCTTCCACCATCGCATTTCGGCGCGAGAGCGCCTGGACTTCCTGCTGGACCAGGAGGCGCGCTTCGAGATCGGGGCCGAAGTGCTGCCCGTGGACAGCCTTAAGTTCCGCGACAGCCAGCGCTACACCGAGCGACTGGATGAGGGACGGCGCGAGACCGGCGAGGACGACGCCTTGGTGGTGATGCAGGGCAGCGTGAAGAATGTGCCCCTGGTGGCCGCCGTCTTCGAGTTTAAGTTCATGGGCGGCTCCATGGGTTCCGTGGTAGGCGAGCGTTTCGTGCGCGGGGTCCAGGTCTGCGTGGAGCAGAGGCTGCCCTTTGTCTGCATCACCTCCAGCGGCGGCGCACGCATGCAGGAGGGCCTCCTGTCACTGATGCAGATGGCCAAGACCTGTGCCGCGTTGACCCAGCTTTCCCAGGATCGCCTGCCCTTCATCTCGGTCCTCACCGATCCCACCATGGGCGGCGTCTCCGCGAGCTTCGCCATGATTGGCGACGTGGTCATTTCCGAGCCCGGCGCCCTGATCGGTTTCGCCGGCCCGCGCGTGATCGAGCAGACCGTGCGCGAAACCCTGCCGCAGGGATTCCAGCGCTCCGAGTTCCTGCTGGAACACGGCGCCGTCGACATGATCGTGGACCGCCGCCAGATGCGCGACAGGCTGGCGTCGCTGATCACGCTGCTTTCCCGGCAACCCGCCGCTGGCTGACCCTCTGCGGGGCGCGTCTTTGCGCCGCTTTCCATGAACGATCTTGCAACTGGGCTGGTCCCGCAAAACCTCGGCGACTGGCTGACTCACATGGAGCGGGTCCACGCGAAGCATATCGAGATGGGACTCGATCGTGTGAGCCGGGTGCGGGACCAGATGGGGCTAAAGCCGGCGTTCCCGGTAATCACCGTGGGCGGGACCAACGGCAAGGGCTCCGTCTGCGCCATGCTGGAAGCCATTCTGTCGGCGGCGGGCCATCGGGTTGGCTGCTACTCGTCCCCGCACCTGCTGCGCTACAACGAGCGCGTGCGCATCGGCCGGGTGGAAGCCGACGATGCGACAGTCTGCCGGGCGCTCGCCGCCGTCGAGGCGGCGCGGCGGGGAGTGGCACTGACCTATTTCGAATTCGGGACGCTGGCGGCCATGAAGAGTTTCGTGGATGCCGAAGTCGATGTCGCGATCCTGGAGGTCGGCCTCGGCGGGAGACTCGACGCGGTCAATATTTTCGACGGCGATTGCGCGGTCGTCACCTCCATCGGCATCGATCACGTGGACTATCTGGGCGACAGCAGGGAATCCATCGGCCGGGAGAAGGCCGGAATCTTCCGCGCCGGGCGCCCGGCGGTGTGCGCGGAACCGGACCCGCCCTCGTCCATTGAGTCCGAGGCGCGGCGCATCGGTGCCCGTCTGCTTCGGTTCGGTGTTGATTTCGGCTGTGCCGGCGACCGCTTCCAGTGGAGCTACTGGGGGCCGGGGGGCAGGCGCGGCGGACTGCCGGTGCCGGCGCTTCGCGGCCGCCATCAGTTGCGCAACGCGGCCGCCGCCCTGGCGGTACTCGATGAAATGAAGGGCAAGCTGCCTGTCGCCGTGGGCGAGCTGCGGCAGGGGCTGGTGGAGGTCACGCTGGAAGGGCGGTTCCAGGTGGTCCCGGGCCGCCCCGCAGTAATCCTGGACGTGGCCCACAACCCGCAGGCGGCCGAGGCGCTGGCGGCGAACCTGGAGCAGATGGGGCCCTTCCGCAGGACCATTGCCGTGTTCGGCATGCTGCGGGACAAGGACATCGCGGGCGTGGTGCGCGCCATGGAACAGCGGATCGACGCCTGGTTCGTGGGCGGTATCGGCGTGCCGCGGGGCGCATCGGCGGCGGAGGTCCGGGACGTGATCGAGGCCCATGGGGGAGCCGGCAGGGTTCACGCCTTCGAAACGCCTGCCCAGGCGTTCGCCCGCGCCTGTGAGAGCGCGGAACCGGATGATAGAATTTGCGTGTTCGGTTCTTTCTACACCGTCGCCGAGGTCATGGTGGCGAAGGGGGCCGGATGCGGGAGCGCGGCGGGCTGACCGCCGGAAGCGTCCCGGACACGGAAAGATTGATGCCAAAAGCCGTCAGCGAAGAGGAAATACGACTCCGGGGGCGGGCGCGCCGCCGCCTGCTGGGCGCCGTTGTCCTTGTCACCATTGCGGTGGTCGTGCTGCCCATGGTGCTAGATGAGGAGCCGAGGCAGATCACCCAGGACATTGCGATTCATATTCCGTCCCGGGACGAGGTTACCCCGCTGCCTCCGGCTCCCAAGCCTGCCGGAACCGAAGTGGCCAGGCCGATTTCGGGCAAGCCCTCCGCCGAGTCTTCGGCCCCGAAGCCCGTAGCCGCGGAACCGCAGCCCGAGCCGCCCGCCGCCAAGGCTGCCGCGGAAGCACCGGCCAAGCCGGAGGACAAGCCGGACGCGGTGGCGAAGGCCCCCGAGACTGCGGCCATCAAGCCGTCGGCCGAGAGCGCCCCGTCCAAGGGCGCGTTTGTGGTTCAACTCGCCGCGTTTTCCGATCCGGCGAACGCCCAACAAAGCCAGCTGAAGCTGGCCGCCGACGGAATCAAGACCTATACCGACGTCGTCAAGACCCAGAAAGGGGAACTGACCCGGGTGCGGGTCGGGCCATTTCCCTCCCGGGAAGCTGCCGAGAAGGAACAGGAGCGGCTGGCTAAGCTCGGGATCAACGGTGTTGTGGCGCCGAATTAGAGAGGCGGCGATCGTAGCCTTAGGCCGGCGCATCGAGACTTCGGGACCGCGCGCCCGGCCTTGCGAGCGATCCTTCCCATGAGCGGTTTCGACGTTGCCGTGCTCGCGGTGATCGGGCTTTCAATCCTGCTGGCGGCGGTGCGGGGCGCGGTGCGGGAAGCCTTCCACCTCGGCGGCTGGATCATCGCATTCCTGGTTTCCAGCGCCTATGCCGGAGCGCTGTCCCTGGCGCTCCCGGCGGTCATCGAGCACCCCGGACTGCGCATGGCCATATCCTTCGTGCTGCTGTTCATCGGCACGCTGATCCTCGCGGCCCTGTTCGGCCTCATCGTGTCGAAAGCCGCCCGCGGCGCCGGCCTCGGGCTCGCGGACCGGATGCTGGGTGCGCTGTTCGGGCTGGCGCGCGGCCTGCTCATCGTGGTTGCCGTGGTGGTGGTGGCTGGGCTCACTTCGGTGCCCAAGGAGCCCTTCTGGCGCGGGGCTCGGCTCAGCGACCCCCTGGAAGCGGTGGCGCTGCGGCTGCGGCCCTGGCTGCCCGACGACCTTTCCCGCAAGATGCGCTACGACTGACGGTTCCGCAGCCGGCAGCGTTTCGGTGTAAGATTACTCGTTGAATCATAAGCGCGCGGCGTTGTCTCTGGAGGCCAAGCGATGTGCGGTATTCTGGGCGTAGTCGCGAAGACGCCGGTCAATCAGGTGCTGTATGACGGACTCCTGGTGCTGCAGCACCGGGGCCAGGACGCAGCCGGTATCGTCACCGCGGAAGGCAACACCTTCCACATGCACAAGGGCCCGGGCTTGGTCCGGGACGTCTTCCGCACCCGGAACATGCGGGCCCTGCCGGGCAACCTGGGCATCGGCCACGTGCGCTATCCCACCGCGGGCTCCGCCGAGTCCTCCGCCGAATCGCAGCCGTTCTACGTCAACTCGCCGTTCGGCATCGTGCTGGGGCACAACGGCAACCTCACCAATTCCGAGCAGCTCAAGCAGGACCTGTTCCGCCAGGACCTGCGGCACGTCAACACGAGCTCCGATTCCGAGGTTCTGCTCAACGTCCTCGCCCACGAGCTGCAGGACCGTGCCGCCAACCACCGCCTGGATCCGGCCACCATCTTCGCCGCCGTGTCGGGCGTGCACCGGCGCTGCCGCGGCGCTTACGCGGTGGTGGCCATGATCTCGGGCTATGGCCTGCTCGCCTTCCGCGACCCCTACGGCATCCGGCCGCTGGTGTTCGGGCGCCACCTGGCGGAGGAGGGCGTCGAGTACCTGGTGGCTTCCGAGAGCGTGGCGCTGGACGCTCTGGGTTTCCAGCTGCTGCGGGACGTGGCGCCGGGCGAGGCCATCTTCATCGACTACGACGGCAACTTCTACAGCAAGCAGTGCGCCCAGAACCCTGCGCGCTTCCCCTGCATATTCGAATACGTTTACCTGGCCCGGCCGGATTCGGTGATTGACGGCATCCTGGTCTACGAGGCCCGGCTCAACATGGGCCGCAGCCTGGCGGAGAAGATCAAGCGCGAAATGCCGGAACTGGACCTTGACGTCGTGATCCCGATCCCGGACTCGAGCCGGCCCTCGGCCCTGGAGCTCTCCTACCAGCTCAACGTCGCCTACCGCGAGGGCTTCGTCAAGAACCGGTACATCGGCCGCACCTTCATCATGCCGGGACAGGGGGTCCGCAGGAGGTCGGTGCGCCAGAAACTGAACACCATCGGCATGGAGTTCCGGGGCAAGAACGTAATGCTGGTGGACGATTCCATCGTGCGCGGCACCACCAGCCGCGAGATCGTGCAGATGGCGCGGGAGTCCGGCGCGCGCCAGGTCTATTTCGCGTCGGCGGCGCCGCCCGTGCGTTATCCCAACGTTTACGGCATCGACATGCCGACGAGGCAGGAACTGATCGCCAACGGCCGCAGCGATGAGGAAATCGCCCGGGAAATCGGCGCCGACGCCCTCATCTACCAGGACCTCCCGGCGCTGAAGGAGGATGTGCGCGCCGTGAACCCGGCCATCACGGTGTTCGAGACCTCCTGTTTCGACGGCCAGTACGTCACGGGCGACGTCACGCCGGAGTATCTCTCCTTCCTCGAGACGCTGCGCTGCGACGGCGCCCGGCACGCCGGGACCGGGATTCCCAGCAGCCAGCTTGATCTCAACCTGGTCGCCACCGATTAGCGGGCTCCCGACTCGCCACCCGGCGAGCGCTCGCGAGGGGCGGTCCCGCGCTGCCCGTATTGCGGGCCTTCAGTAGGTCGCGCTGCATTCGATGCCGGCGTCTCCCCGGCGGCAAATGAGGAAATTTCGGAGCTCCTTGCGCCATTGGGCAAGGATTTCCTCGGGCAAGGGAATCGTCTTCCCGTCGTGGGTCTCGCCGCGGCGGCTCCGGGACAGCACGTACAACGCCCGCTCCCCTCGAATCGCCCGGTAGAGGGTCACGTCCCCCTTCCGGGTCTGGGCATCCCGGAGGCAGAACAGGCTCATGGTCGCCGCCGGGTATCCACTTTCCACGTGTTCGTTGATCGGGGAGGAAAGCACTTGGAGGCAGATCGGGCGGGCCCGCTCGGCGATCTCCCGCATCAGGACCGCGGGCGACTCGTCCGCGTTTCCGGAGATGGTCAGGGCGGTGATCATGTCCCGCCAATCTTCCAGCGCTTGTCTTTGCGGCATAAACTCGACAACGTCAAGCCCGGGGACGGCCTGGCGGTGGGATTGCTTCCATCCCGGGGGCGGCTCTACCGAAAGGTATTCGCTGGCGCCTGGCGCTGGCTGCCCCTGCGAGAATGCGGCACCCGAAACAAAGGTAAGCAGCAGCCCTACCGCCGCCCAGCGGCTGGCGGCTGGCACGCCGGGTGCCTTTCCGCAATGTTCCGGGGCTCCCATCCTTGGACAGGGCGCATGGAGTCGCAGCTTCACATTAGGGCTGGGAAAGAATTGCTTGCTTGTCCCGGTGCTCAAGGATAGGTGAGAAGAAGCTTCACGGAGAACTGGGTCTGCAGGAACGGCTCCTTGTTATACACCGCGAAGATGTCCATCCCCTTGCGCACCCTGCGGCCATAAGCGAGGCGGAAGAAGTCGAAGCCGTCGCTCGCGATGTAGCGGGTGGAAAGGCTGTCCAGAGGGGTTACGTCCCATTGCGCAACCACAATGTACTGCTCGGTTTCTCCGAAATTTTTCAGTTTCTCGGCGGTTGCGCTGAGGTACAGGGTGTCAAGGGGCCGCCACCATGTGTAACCGTATAGATAATCGTAATCGCCGCCCCCCAGATCCCCCCAGGAATAGGCGGTCCCATAGGCGAAACGGCTGCTGCGGGTGTTGAAGTCAAGGGACGCCGTGGTATAGCGGTCGTTGTTTACCTCGGGAGAAAAGATACCCGGGATTGCCGTCGCCGGACGGTAAGGCCCCTCGTAATAGGTCAACCCAGGGCGAATCTGGTTGTGGAACTCGATGCTGCCGGACGCGAACCAGTTGCGGGTCTGCAATTCGTTGCTGGTGGTTTCGCGGTAATTGAAGGCGACGTCGCCGCGCAGGGCGCGCCATGAGCCGCCGGATTGTTCCCGGAAGTAATAGCCAAATGCGTTGGCTCCCTGGCTCCCGGGCAGATCCAGGCCAAGCAATGCGTTAGCCGGGAAATAATTCCAACTGTACCGGTCGACCCTGGTTCCTACGCCCCAGTAATCAGTGTTCCATCCCAGGGAGCCCAGAAAATGGCTGCCGTGGCCTACCGCTCCGCTGGTGTCGGTGATCGCGCCGTCCACCCCGTAAGTCAGCCCCGAGACCTGCCTCCCCTTGAACTGGGCGACGGCGAGGGTGTTGGTAAAGGCATCCCGGTCGGTGCCCACCACGGTTCCGATGAGCGAGTTTCGGGCGTCAATTTCATACAGGCCGCGCGCCGCGAAGTCGGTGCGGTCGTTGGGTGCGTAGGTCGCGAATGCTCCGAACTGGGTTTTGCCGAAACGCCCGAAGGTCTTTCCGCCAAAGTCAAAGTCCGGCACTCGGTTCGAATAGAAGTATTGTTCGGGGCCGAAGTAAGTGTTGCCCTCCTCGAAGAACGGGCGCACATCGGCCCGGAACTTTTCCACGTAGGAGAAGTTGATGTCCGTGACCTGGCGCTCCACCTGGCTGAAATCCGGATTCAGGGAAAGCAGGCCCGTCAGATCGGGCCGCGGCTGGTAACGCAGGTCGACGCCGATGCTTCCCAGGCGGTCCTTGATCTCACCTTCCTTGTTCGGAATGTTCCAGCCGATTAGCGCATAGGGCATCACGGTCCATGGCTGCTTGGCAGTAGCGGGGGGTAGAGCGAGTCCGGTCAGTTGCCCCATTTCCTCCGGCAGGTTCTGTGGCGTGACATCCGCCCACAAGCTGCGCTCCTGGGTGCGGTTGTGGTAGCGGGTGAAGTTGATACCGAATACGGTGTTCCCCTCCTGGTAGTTCAGGATCGCGAACGGAATCGCAATTTCCGCGGACCAGCCATAGGCAGTGCGAGTCGCGGCCGCCGTCCAGTCGCCCTTCCACTCGATCTTCGCCGATCGCCCCCCCGCAATCGCATCGTCCTGGACGCCATTCGCGCTCACTGAGAAGCGGGAAATGTCGCGGCGGTTGAAGTAGGAGTCCACTTCTACCGCCACCTGGTCGTCGAATCCCAGGCCCGCATCGCGCCGGGTCTGAATGGCCTCGATGGCGTCCGGCCGCGAATCGTACGCCTTGAAACCAAAATACAGGTTGCGGTCGTCCGCCAAAATCAGAACTTCTGTCTGCTCCGAGGGGGCACGCTGCTCGTCGGAGATCCAGAAGTCCCGGGCCACCGCCGCCTGCGCCCAGGCCGGGTCATCCAGCCGCCCATCAATCGCGGGAGCAGCAGCGACGACCCTGTAGGCNNAGCCCAGCCAGCGGGTCACGCACCACTCCGGCGGGCAGACCCGCCGTCTCGATCCTGGGCACCTGCACGGCGCGGGCGTTTCCGGGAGGAGGGCGGTCCTGGGCCGCGACATTCGGCACAAACCCAAAATACGCGAGCCACCCGAGAAACAACGCGCTGGCGACACTTATCGGACTATTCTTGCTTGTCATTGCCATCCCCCTTCGGGCCTGCCTATTTCTGGCGTTTTGCCCACCCCATGACACGTGCCGGATCGCCGCCTACGATAGCATAAGGCGGCACCTCGAAATCGACCGTGCCCTTCTTGCGAACTTTGATAAGCGACGCCAGTAACAACCGCGGAAAAGGGGGTTGGCACCGAATCACTCTATGGTCCTATGTCTTGGAAACGCACTTATCCGAGTTGAGGCGATGCGAAATCGATCCTCACGGCGATTGAGTGGAGCCTCGAGGACGAACCACGAAATGGAGGCCACCAAGTATGTGGTTGCGGCAGAAAGCGCAAAGTCAACGTAACCGCGCTCATGCACCTCTACCCGAAGCATGGCCAGCACGCTAGGCAAGAGATAAGGAGGAAACCAGAGAAAAGGCGAACCCCAGCCGGGCCCCAATCGGCGGAAAGAACGCTGGGCAATAGCGACCTATCAAGTTGGTGGTGCACCATCACTCCAGCCACAGCGAATGCCCGGAGGCCGTCCAGTTGTGGCATGTACCTTAAGGCATGGTCCTGCCCAGGCGCGAGGGGCAAAAAAACGCCTTGTTCCCGGCACCCAGATCCAGGGCGGGTATTGCCACCAGAACTAGGTCTCGTGAGAGCCAACAGGGTGTCTCTTTCGGAGCTCGAATATGACCCCACGCGCATTCTCGAGCAACACAGGGAATCCCGCGCGGAGTCTTCGCATAAGGCCTGGATAATGCTCAATCCACCAGAAGGCCGGCCAGGAAAAAACCATGAATTCGGCGCCGCTGCCGAGCAGCCGCTCGAACTCGCGAAGTGCGGCCTGGTCGTCGCTCGGCGGGCCGGCGTACTGCCCTTGCGCTTCAAGAAAGGGCGAAACACGGTATCCCGCGGACGCTAATTTGCCGAAACCTCCCGAATCCACCATGATGACGAATGCGCCCGGAGGTATGACCATGCTTAGATCCTCGGCCAACCCCTCCAGTTTTTCGATCCACATTCGCAGCTCGGTAAGCTTTGCGTGAAACAGGCGTGGATGCACTAGCGGTAGTGGCATGCCCGAGGGGGGCGCCGGCTGTAATAGAGCGGGAAAATACCGCAATCGATGCCCACGCACGAATAGCAGGAGGTTCTGGGCGTAGTACCATTCAATATCGGGATCATTCCAGATCCTCCGACGCAGGACGTCATAGTGCGTGTAATCGTTTGCCGCGAAGAGACGAGCCCAGTATTCCGGCCATTGTTCATTTACGTGGTGACGTCCTCCCTGGTCTGGGATCGCGGCTGAAAACAGGATTACGTCTCCCAAAGATGCCAGGGACTCGACAAACGTACTGGCGCTCTCCCGGGGGAGGTGCTCGGCCACCTCGAGTGACATCACGATATCGAAGCGGCGTGCGAGGCGGATCGGCTGGGTCAGATCCCGGCGTAGGAAGCAGGACTCGGGAATTTCCAGGAGGCTCAGGTCCAGCCAATCCCCATCGATTCCTTCGATTTCGGTTACTCCGTGCTCCCGAAATACCGAGAGCCAGGCGCCAGTACCGCAACCGACATCTACCACGCTGCTTGGCTTCAGCCAGTCGACTAGCATGGGAACTAGCGATTGCGCAGATCGGCGCGCAGCATTTCCATGCTGTTCGTAGAAGTTCGGGTCGTACCTCTTCATGGCCTAATTTGTTTGCCGCGGGGGCGCGCTTGACTGCTGAAGCAGCCTTTGCAGAACCAAGTCCGAATTGAACCACTCCTGGGCTACATCCCTGGCAGCCCGGCAGTGGTAGGGATAGCGGGAAGCAACCTCCTCCAGGCCGGCTCGGGCGTCCTCAGGGCTTGAGAATGGCACTACCCCAGCATCGGCTCTTAGCCAACGGGAGAATCCTGTCTGCTGAACAACCACCGGGCGGCCGCTCGCGAGATACGCGGCGCTGCGTTCGCTGAACCAACCGCTGTCGCTTACCACGTAGCCGTGCTTGGCAACTCCAAACTCCCCCTTGGAGCGGCGGATATAGTC
>DKBC01000110.1 GCA_002451065.1 Betaproteobacteria bacterium UBA6910 | reverse complement strand
TGGTGGTCACCCACGAGATGGGATTCGCCCGCAAGGTGGCACACCGCGTCATCTTCATGGACGAGGGCGCCATCGTGGAAGACGCAACCAAGGAGGATTTTTTCGGAACCCCGCGCTCGGACCGCGCCCAGCTGTTCCTGTCCAAGATCCTGTCCCACTAAACCGGCGGTCGCCGCGCAGGCGCCAGGCGCCAATTTGTTTTCGACCCCGGCCCGCCCGCGGGTTGCCCGAGCCGCCGCCATTACCCGAACACACCGCGCATGGAATTCACACCCATCCTGCTCTGGATCATCGCGGTCATCATCGTGATCGTCGGCATCGCGGGCACCGTGTTCCCGGCGCTGCCGGGGACGCCCTTCGTGTTTCTGGGATTGCTGGTGGCGGCCTGGGCCGACGGCTTTCAGCGCGTGGGCGGGATCACCCTAGGCGTGCTGGGGGTGCTCACCCTCGCCTCCGTGGGGGTGGATTTCCTGGCCACGGCCATGGGGGCGAGGCGGGTCGGTGCCACCAACCGGGCGGTGATCGGCGCCACCCTGGGAACCTTCGTCGGGATTTTCTTCGGTCTGCCCGGCATCATCGTCGGGCCTTTCGTCGGCGCGGTAATCGGGGAGTTCAGTTCCGGGCGGGACCTGGCCGGCGCCGGCAAGGTCGGGCTCGGCACCTGGGTCGGACTCGCCCTGGGAGCCGCGGCCAAGCTTGCCATCACCTTCGCCATGATCGGCNNTCGGCGCGGTTATCCAGCAGCGCGGCCACGCACGCGGCGTCCAGCTTGTCCCGGGCCAGGCGCCGCAAGGCTGCGAAGGCGTCCTCGTTGGTCCACGCCTCCTTGTAGGGGCGCCGGCTGGTAAGGGCGTCGAACACGTCCGCCACCGCCACGATGCGCGCCTCCAGGGGAATCCTGTCGCCCTTGAGCCCTCTGGGATAGCCGCCGCCGTCCACCGCCTCGTGGTGGTACTCCACGATGTTGCGCAGGATGTCCACGTGCTGCAGGCCGTCCAGGCCGAAGCTCGCCAGCATGTCGTCGATCGCCTCCCGGCCTCGCGCGGCGTGGGAGCGCATGACCACGGCCTCGTCCGCTGTGAGACTTCCGCTCTTGAGCAGGATGCTGTCGGGTATGCCAATCTTCCCAATGTCGTGCAGCGGCGAATACATGAATATGTGCTCGATGTAATCATCGTCCAGGGCGTGGCGGGAAGCCAGGGCCCGGGCGATCACCCGGGCGTAGCGCGACATGCGATCCAGGTGGCTGCCCGTTTCCGGATCCCGCAAATGGGTGATGTGGGAGGTGGTGGCCAGCGCCGCTAGCAGTGTTCGCACGGACGACAGCTCGTTGATCACCATAAGCGAGATCATGTGCCCGAACACGTCCAGCTGCTTCAGCGCCAGGTCGGTGAACACGTCGGGATCGTGGGAATTGAAGAACACGAACCCGAAGAACCCGCCGTTCGAGAACATGGGCATCGTGTAGCTGGCGGCATATCCCTGCCGCCCGAGGCGCCGGCTGTGCTCATGGCCCTCCCCCTCGAAGGTCACCATGTTGTTGATGACCCTCGGCTTGCCTTCCGCCAGCAGAGCCTGCAGCGACGGGGTCTCGCTCAGCCGCGCCTGGTAATGGGGCAATGGATCGTCGGTGTCGCTGCTCTGAACGTAGGTCTTGAGCAGCGTGGTTTTGGGTTCGTAGAGAGCGACGGCAACGCGGGCCACGAACGGCAGATAGCCGTTCAGGACCCGATGCGTTTCGGCCAGCTTTTCCCGTAGCGGCACGTTCGCGTTCAGGCTCTCCAGGGTGTCCCTGTGATCCATTGCACACTCCCGCTTTCAGATCGGCCACGCCGACCTCGCGTCGACTTTCCGCCATGCGCTATCGGGTGTCAACCGGCGCTCAGGACATCGGGATACGCGAACAGCCCCGGCAAGCCCCCGGTGTGCATGAAGATTACGGTGTCGCGAGCCGTCAGCGCCCCCTGCCGCACCAGGCCGATCAGCCCCGCCATCGCCTTCCCGGTATAGACCGGGTCCAGGATCAGCCCTTCCAGCCGTGCGGCAAGCTCCAGGGCCTCGCGCATACCGGGAGTCGGCAGGCCGTAGCCCGGGCCATAGAAGCCGCCCGCCACTTCCACGGCGTCCTCGGGCAAAGGCGTTCCAGCGCCGACCGCTTGCGCGGCCTCCGCCGCGTTCTGAAAAACGATCTTCTCCTGCTGCGCCTCCTTGCCCTCCACGCTCACGCCCACCACGCGCGCCGGATTTCCCAGCGCGTGAAGTCCCGCCACCAGCCCCGCCTGGGTGCCACCGGTGCCGGTGGCGACCAGAACGTGGGTGGCGGCTATGCCATCCGCCTCGCATTGGGCATGCAGCTCCTGGGCGCAGGCCACGTAGCCCAGGTCCCCTTCCAGGTTGGTCCCGCCCACGGGTATAGCGTAGGGCCGGCGCCCTTGGGCTCGCAGGTCATCCGCCAGCCGCGCCATGGTCTCCTCGCGGCTCTGCTCCCGTGGGATGAAGGTGATCTTGGCGCCGAACAGCCCGTCCAGCAGCACGTTGCCGCTCCGGTTGTAGGCAGCGGTGTCGATGGGCACCCCCCGCCGCAGGATCAAGTGGCACTCCAGGCCAAGCCTGGCGCAAGCCGCGGCCGTCTGCCGGCAGTGATTGGACTGCAGTGCGCCGACGGTGATGACGCAGCCCGCCCCTCGGTGCAGCGCGTCCCCCAGCACAAACTCCAGCTTGCGGGCCTTGTTCCCGCCGGCCCCGAGCCCGGAGCAGTCGTCCCGTTTCACCAGCAGGCGCGGCCCGCCCAGGTGGCGGGTCAGCCGGGGCATCGGTTCCAGGGGCGTCGGGAAGTGCCCCAGGGAAACGCGGGGGAAATTCGCGAGGCGGTCTAGTTTCACAACAGGTCTCTCCTGCGCTTGGCCATGATTCGCTTATGAACGCGGGGGTGTTTCGTGAGCCGTTCCCGCAGAACGGGGGGACCCGGTGTGGTCGCCAAATCCCCGTCCCGCCGCTCCTGATCGTCCCCCAGCGCCGCAGCGCTCCGAGGGATGATAAGGTCCTCTCGGGTCCAAGCCAAAGGGGAGCCCGCGAATTCTCTGCTCCCCGGCGCCGGCTCTATCCCGCCGCCGACGGTCCGAGCCCGTTGTTCCCGCCAAGCCGCGCCTCTCGCGATGCCGATCCCCTCCTCACGGAACCCTCACGGAGGATCCCCGGTCCTACGCACGGGCGTTCTGTCGCCCACCCGTTGAACCCGTTTACCTAGCGTCAAAGAATTCAAACGACCTCATGATCGATCGCCCGGTGCTTGCCATCATCATCCTGCTGCTTGCCTGGCCGGCGTACGGGGCGGACACTCGGGCTCCGGGACCGCCACCCTTGAGCAAGGTCATGTTGGTGATTTTTGAGAACACCGACTTCGATGAAGCGATCAAGCGCCCGTTTTTCTCCGCCCTCGCCGGGAAGGGCGCATTGCTGACCGACTACCACGCCGTGGCCCACCCCTCCCAGCCCAACTACATCGCCCTCATCGCGGGCGACACGCTGGGCGTGAGGAGCAACAAGCCCGTCAACCTCGACGCGCGTCACCTCGGCGACTTGCTCGACGAGGTCGGAAAGTCCTGGGCCGTGTACGCGGAGGGATATCCCGGCAACTGCTTTCTGGGTGAGACCTCCGGCCAATACGTGCGCAAGCACGTTCCCTTCCTGAGCTTTCGCAGTGTGCAGGAGGATCCCGCCCTGTGCGCGCGGATCAAGAATGCATCCGCCCTGGACCAGGACGCTGCCGCGGGCAAGCTGCCGGCGTTCTCGCTTTACGTCCCGGACCTGGTCAGCGGCGGACACGATTCCGGCGTCGGACACGCGGACACCTGGATGGCGGAGGCCTTCGGCCCGCGCATCGCCGATCCAAGGTTCATGAAGGACCTGCTCCTGGTGGTGACCTTCGACGAGGGCTCGACGCGTAAGGACAACCGGGTGTTGACGCTGCTCATCGGAGATTCGGTCGCGCCCGGTGCGGTCAGCGCCAAACGCTACGATCACTACAGCCTGCTGCGAACCATTCAGTTGGGAATGGGGCTCCGTGGTCTCGGGCGGCGCGACGAGAAGGCCGCACCGATCAGCGGCGTCTGGCGGTAAAGCCAGGCGCGCTCGCCGAAGGCGCGTCCGATAACGCCGCCAACATCACCAAGACGCGCCAGCGCGTCACCTGCGACGCGGCGCACCGAGTGCACGGATAACGAACAATATCGTGCGGGGTAGCGCCCCATGACGTCAGGCGGCGCCTTGAGAAATCGATTGCTTGGGGGTACGCTGACTCTCTTCGATCCCCTTCGTGGGTCTTTTGGCACCCGAGATATGGGTTGGGCTTCCAATCGGGCGGCCGGTAGTTTCCCCAGGTTCCAAATCGGAGGCACGCACATGCGCAAGCGAGTCATCGCGCCAGTTCAGCAGGAAATGACATCGCCCGGCCAGGAGTGGCTGGACGTGGAGGGCCTCGCGGAGGTGGAAATCACCTCCGAAGACGCCGCTCATCCCATCGAGTACGCATTGCTGCCCGGAGGGGCCCCGGGGTGGCGTGCCGCGGGGCCTGGAAAGCAGACGATCCGCCTGCTTTTCTCCCATCCGCAGCGGCTGCGGCGAATTTTGCTGGACTTCGAGGAGACCGGCGCTGAGCGCACGCAAGAATATGTCTTGCGCTGGTCGGCGGATCGCGGGCAGTCGTTCCGGGACATCGCGCGCCAGCAGTGGAACTTCAGTCCCCAAGGCGCAACTCGGGAGACGGAAGACCATCGGGTCGAGCTGACGGGGGTCACTGTCCTCGAGTTGTGCATCACTCCGGACGTGAGTGGAGGAAAGGCGATTGCGTCACTGGCGCAGCTGCGGATTGCCTGACCCTTTCTACAGCCCCTCTGCGCAAAGACGGTAGCGGAATAGTTCCGGCGGAGAGGAAGCCAACGTCGTCGCAGGTCCAGGATCGGAACCGGGTCCTCGCTGGTCCGGACCACCCTGGGTCAGATCGAGATTTCTGGGCGAGTCTTTCGACGGTAACCGGAACTCCAAAGCGGGCAACGTGTTGTTACCCGCGTCTCCGCCGCGCGGCGCCGATAAACGGTCTTTCTTGCTTCAGCGGCGCATGCCGCCGGATCGAAATCCCGTGGCCGGGCGCCTGGGGCTCACGATGGCGGGCGACACACCCTGGGACCGCCGATTGCGCTGCCAGCCCCTTTCTCCCCCCCTGCCGCCCCGCTGGATGCGTGCCTCGCCTCGCGGCGCGGCTCCTCCGCCCGCCGCGATCCCGGGCCGGGCATGGCGCTGGAAAATCACCGCATTCGGCGGTTGGGCGCTGTCTCTTCCGCCGCCGGCCCGCGCGCGGCTCCGGCCGTAGCGCAACGCGCGTCGATCCGGCACTCTGGCGTCGGTCCTTGTGCCCGGACTCCCCGGACCCACGGATACGGGCCGGGAATCACGGGAACCCGTCAACCCCGGATAGGAAACCGCGCCGGGACGTCCACGCCTGACCCCTCGCGGGAAAGACCGGGCAGCGGGTGGGCTTGGCGCAGCGGACTCCGACGCCAACGAACCGGCCGGTCTTCCAAGGCTCGCGTCCTTTGGGGGAGGAACCGCGCCAGGCACCGCAGGCCGCGCCCTTCGGTAAACGGGCGCGGCAGATCCTCTCTCAAAACCTCTTCCGCCAGGCCGTCCGGAAGGCCTTGAGCCGTTTCCCCGAAACGTCGTGGCCCCAGTCTCGGCGGCACCAGCTACCCGAGCCCCAGGCGTCGCGGCTGCCGGCGTGCCCCGCGCCCGGCGATCGAATCGTCCGCCCTGGAAACGATCGACGCGCCCCTCGGCCTTGCGCCAGCCGTGGCGATGCCATGGCCGCTTCACCGCGACCACGTGCCGGGGCTTCAGGGGCACGAAGTGATGCGCGGGCTTGCCATGAACGAAGTAGGACGTCGTGAAGATGATCTGTCCCGGCTGAAAAGGCACGTACGCGGCAAGCGGCGGGCGCGGCCAAAGCGTGCCCGGCGCCCACCACCAGCGATTGTCGAGATACACCCAGCGCCCGAAGCGGAAGGTGGCAAACGCCCAGGGAGCCTGATCCACCCAGGTCCAGCCCCAGGAGGGCACCCAGGCCCATTGCCCGTAGCTATAAGGTGCCCACCAGTCGTAGGCGCCGCCCGGCGTCCACACCGACCCATAGCCCGAATAGGTGGACCAGGTCCCGTGCTGGTCCAGCTCCTCGTAACCCGTCACTTCCTCGGGGACATTGCCCGAATAGGTTTCCGGGGCCACCGCTTCCCGGGCATGGCTCCAGCGGTCGAAGTCGTCGAGATCGTAGGCCGCGGTTCCTTCGTATTCGACGAGTCCTGCACTGGAAATCGAGACAATCCGCCCCGATTTGACCAGATTCTCGCCCGCGTCGGAGGTCACGAGCGCCTCGCCCGCGCGTACCGAAATCCGGGTGGACTCGGCAGCGGGATCGGCATCGACGCGGTAACTTCCCGGAGCGCGGATCGTGATCGTTGCCCAGGGCGTGGCTATCTCGAACCGCTCGTCGGGGTAGACATCCCGGAGCGCAAGGTTCATCGCGCCCTCGTCCAGGCCGAACTGCGCCAGACGCTCCTCCAGGGCGACCACGTCGAGCTGGGCCTGCCCGTTCAGGCGCACGGCGCTGGGGCCGAAGCGGAGCTCGATCCGGGCCGAGGGATCGACGAAAACCCGCGCCCCGGCTGCCACAGGAAAGTTGATTGCCGCCGCGTCCCAGGATTCGGCACCCTCGCCGTAGCTGATCCGGGCATTTCCCTCCACCACGCTCACCCGCCCGACCCGGGGGAGCTCCGTTTCGAGCGCCGCCACGGCCTGGGACAAGGTCAGGATTTGCAGGAGAAAAACCCCCGAGAGGAAAATGGTTCGGGGCAACATCGGACCTCCGGAACTGGGCATCCTGTATCAACTGTAGACCATGGCATGGGCGCGGCGTTTTGCCCGGCAGAAATAATCCGCCCGGAAAGGATCAACGGCGGCGCGCATTCGCCGCAAAACAGCCCCGGGGACTCAGATCACTTTCGGCTCTTTCGGCGCCCATCCCGCCGCCGGGTCGCGGCCTTCGAGCCAATAAGCATTTCGGCGTTGGAAGCGTCGAGGTGGCACCCAGCCAGCGCCATGCTTGCTTTGACCCGTGAACTCGGCCGTCCTAGACGGACCAGGGCTCCGGTCGGTCAGCGGCAATGCCGTAGCGCTCAATGGCATCCCGCAGCGCCGAGGGCTCCACCCCGGCCTTTTCCCGCAGCGCGTAGAGGGCGGCGACCGCGATGTGGCGCCGGTCCACCTCGAAAAAGTCCCGCAGCCGCTCCCGGGTGTCGCTGCGGCCGAAGCCATCGGTGCCGAGCACGGTGTAGCCTCGCGGCACCCAGGCCCGGATCAATTCCGGCAGCGCCCGCACGTAGTCACTCACGGCGATCACCGGACCCGCAGAGCTGATGAGGCACTGCTCCACCCAGGAAAGGCGCGGCGCGTCGTCCGGGTGCAGCCGATTCCAGCGCTCGCAGGCCATTCCGTCCCGCTGCAATTCGGTGAAGCTGGTGACGCTCCAGACGTTCGCCCGGATCCCGAAGTCGCGCTCCAGGAGCTCCGCGGCGGCGAGCGCCTCCCGCACCAGGGTACCCGCGCCAAGCAGTTGCACCACGGCGCCCGGCCGATCCAGAAGCGGATACATGCCGCGCAGAATGCCGGTCTCGGCCCCGGCCGGCAAGGGCGGGTGGGCGTAGTTCTCGTTCATGAGGGTGACGTAATAAAAAAGATCCTCCTGCCGCTCCAGCATGCGGCGGGTGCCATCCTGCAGGATCACCGCCAGCTCGTAGCCGAAGCACGGGTCGTAGGCGCGGCAGTTGGG
>DKBC01000106.1 GCA_002451065.1 Betaproteobacteria bacterium UBA6910 | reverse complement strand
GAACCGTGTCGCCCTCGACCACTTCGTCGAGGCGCCAGCGCCCGTCCGCGCCGAGCGAGACGTGCACGGCGTGGGTGTCGCCGAGGAGGTTGTGCAGGTCGCCCAGGGTCTCCTGGTAGGCGCCCACCAGGAACACGCCCAGGTAATAGGGCTCGCCCTCGATCACGGGATGCAGCGGAAGGGTCTGGCGGATGCCCCGGGGCCCGATGAAGCGGTCGATTTTCCCGTCCGAGTCGCAGGTGATGTCGGCGATGATGGCCTGGCGGGTGGGGGCCTCGTCCAGCCGGTGAACCGGCATCACGGGGAAGATCTGCTCGATGGCCCACACGTCCGGCAATGACTGAAACACGGAAAAATTCCCGTAGTAAACGTCGGACAGGGACTCCTCCAGGCGCTCCAGCTCCGGCCGCACACGCTTCGCGCCTTGAATTTCCTTGACGATGGCGCGCACGATCTCGAGGAAGATGTTCTCGGCCAGGGACAATTCCCGAAGCCGGATCTGGCCGCGCTTGAACAGCTCCCGGATTTCCTCCCGGTAGAAGAGCGCGTCGTTGTAGCTCTCCTGGGGGTTCTTGGGGTTGACCATCTTCAGGGCTTCCCGCAGGTTGCCGATGAGTTCGTGCTCTCCCTTCGGGTCCGGTTCCGGGACCTCCCCGGGTTCGAAACGGGTCACGTCCAGGACATTGAACAACAGCACCGACGAATAGGCCACGGTGGCGCGGCCCGACTCGGTGATGATCACCGGATGCTCGATGCCCTCCGGATCCAGGGCCGTCATGATGGTCTCCACCATGTCCGAGCAGTATTCGTCGAGCGAGTAATTCTTGCTGTACTCGTAGTTGGTCTGGGAGCCGTCGTAATCCACGGCCAAGCCGCCGCCCAAGTCCAGGTAACGCAGCGCCGCCCCTTCCTTCACCAGGTCGGCGTAGTAGCGGCAGGCCTCCAGCACGCTGCTGCGGATGTCCCGGATGTTGGGAATCTGGGATCCCAAGTGGTAGTGCAAGAGCTGAAGGCAGTCCAGCATCTGGTGCTCCCGCAGGGCATCGATCAGGTCCACGATCTGCGACGTGGTCAGCCCGAAGATGCTGCGGTCCCCGCTGCTCTCGTTCCAGTAGCCGCCCACACGGGAAGAGAGCTTGACCCTCACGCCCAGCATGGGCCGAATGCCAACGCGCTTGATCTCCTCCAGAAGAATCGGTAGTTCGGTCGGGGTCTCGATGACGAAGAACACCTTGTAGCCCAGCTTCAGGGCCCGCAAGCCGAGATTGATGAACTCGGCATCCTTGTAGCCGTTGCAAACAATGTAGCCGGAATCCGGGTCAAGGCTCGCCAGGGCGATCAGCAACTCCGCCTTGCTGCCGGCCTCGAGCCCGTGACCGTAGCGCGCACCGAAACGCGCGATCTCCCCGATCACCTCGCACTGCTGGTTGACCTTGATTGGGAAAACGCCGCGGTAGCTGCCGCGGTAGCCGAGCGCCTGCATGGCGTGAACGAAGCTGTCGTTCAGCACCGAGATCTGGGCGTCGAGAATGTTCTCGATGCGCAGCAGGGCCGGCATCTGCACGCCTCGCTGCTGCATGGCGGCGATGATGCTCATCAGGCTCACGCCCACGCGCTTGCCGTCCACCGGCACCGTCACATGGACCGTGCCGTCGTCCGCGAGGTCGAAATAGCCCGCGCCCCAGCTCCGAATGCCGTAAAGCTCGGCCGACTCGGCGGGGGTCCAGACTGAGGGGAGATCTCGTTTCATGTGTAATGCCCTCCAGCGCTGCGCCAGCGGACTCGAAAAAGGGTCCCAATCTTGAACGCTAAAATGTTAAAAATCAAGCGCAAGGACCGATATTTTCGACCAATGGACGGTGTGCGGCCCTGAAATGAAAAAGGGCCGGCATCCACCGGCCCTCTTGCGCCCCGGCCCGGGGGACATAACCCCCTCTAGCGCTTCACCTTCATGGGGTCGCGGTCGTAACCGAGGGCGTTCCAGTCCAGACGGGAGTCCTTGCCGTGGCAATCGGTGCACTTAAGCGCCTTCTCCTTGGGCACCACCATGTGGTTCACCTTCCAATACATGTCGGTCTCGGTCCAGCCCAGCTTGCCGCTGTAGGGAAGTCCCGCCGCCGCCATGCCATCGGTCACGGCCTTGTTCCAGTCCCAGTGCTTCCAGTAGCCGCCGAAAAGATGGGGTACGGCGATGGTGTCATTGCCCGCGTCGTACGGCTGCTTGCCCCTCATGATCTTAAACGGCGTGAGCCGGGCGTTGGGGTCTTTCCGGTCACCGAGGGGGTAGTTCAGGTGCGTGACCTTGGAGGGATCGATCTTTTCACCCCCGAGGTAACGATCCGTTGACCCGTTGAACCACATGTAGGTGGGCTGCACGTCCTTCGCCCACTTGAAGTCCCCTTTCATCTTGTCGTAGGTCTTCTGCCCGTACTGGTCCTTGGGGGCTTCCTTGTCCTGGCCCGCGGTGGACCAGTCCCACCACACCTTGGTGGGCAGCGTGCGCGCGAAGGTGGGAATGTGGCAGGTCTGGCAGGCCACCTTCTCGGCGTGACGGTTGATGATCTTGTTCCCGTGAGGCGTGCCGGCGTGGCAGTCGGCGCAATCTAGGGTGATTCCGCCGCCCGTCGCCGAAACCGAGAGCGCCTTCCCGGGGATTACGTGCTTCTCCGCCTTATGACAGTCGCTGCAGGTCATGTTGGCGCCATCCACCGCCATGTGCACGTCCAGCGTCCGCTTGGGCGCCGCCATCCCGCTGTCCAGGTCGCCGTGCTTCACGTGGTCCCCGCCGCCCCCGAAGAAATGGCAGGCGCCGCAAGTGTTGCGGCTAGTGCGGCCCACGCTCTTGGCCACCTTCTCCAGGTCGACCGCCTTCCAGGTCTTGCCGGACTTGGGCGGGAATTCCACGTCTTCATAGGCCGGATGTCCCGCCGCCGTCGGGAATTTCCTGTAAGTGCCGGTGGTGTCGTGGCACACCAGGCAGTCCACGTTCTCGGCCTTGGTGAAATCGAAGCTAGCGTCCTTCCAGCCGTAACCCGCGTGGCAGCTGGTGCAGCGGGGCTCGTTGGACGGCAGGGCGATGCAGAAATTGTTGAGGGCGTTCTTCTTGCCATAGTCCAGGCTGCCCTTGCCCGGAACCTCCTGCTTGGCGCTCCAGGTCCAGTGCACCGTCTTCATGAAATCCTTGGCCTGGGACTCGTGGCACTGCAAGCAGGCCTTGGTGACATCGGAGCCGGTCTTGAACGGGCCTTGCACCTTGTCCGAGTGATCAGTGGCCGCGAACAGCGGACCCGCAGCCAGGAGCACCGTCGCGAATATGAACCTCAATATGCCGAGCGTCATGTTCTTCTCCTCTTCAATTGAGTTTCGCCAGTAAATCAAAGGATGCGCCTAGGTGCACTGCAGCATATTGATCTGGATCAAGAATATAAGCAGACCTACATATACTAACCCTTTAATAGTCGATCGTTTTTACGCATTCCTTATCGGATCGCCAGACAAGCGGCAGCCGAACCCTTTCGCCTGGCTGGTGAAGGCCTCCCGAATTTCAGCGGGCGCATCCAGGAGAGGCACAGAGGCGTCGGGCGGTCCGGATAGCGGGGCTCCGTGCCCACGTTCACGGCGTCCGTGAGGAGCCACGGTTATGATTCAACCGATGGCTTTCGACACCGCTCCCGAGACGCTCCCCAACGCTCGAAAGACCCGGCGCACCTATCTCAAGTGGTTTGCCGGTGGCATCGGGACAATCCTGGTTCTTTCGGTCCTGGCGGCACTGATTGCCCTTTCGTCCGTCGATCCGCGCAAATATGGCGACATGGCCATTGCCGCGGTCAAGCAGTCGACGGGGCGCGACCTCAAGGTCAATGGAGCCATGGAGCTGCGCATTTCCCTGGCGCCGGAAGTCACCCTCCATGATGTCTCCTTCGCCAACGCTCCATGGGCCACGCGCAGCGAGATGATTCGCCTGCGGCGGGCCGAACTCAAGATCGCGCTCGCGCCCCTGTTTCTGGGCGAAGTCCGGATCAGCCGTCTGACGCTGGTTCAGCCCGAGGTGCTGCTGGAAGTGGATGAAAATGGCCGAGGCAACTGGGATTTCAAGGAGGATCGAGAATCACGCCCCACGCAGCCGAAACGGGTCGCGGGCGCGCCGTCGCTAAAGCTGCACGAGGTCACGCTGGAGAATGGAAGGCTGATTTACCATGATTGGAAGGCCGGGAAGCGCACGCAACTAGCCTTGGCCCACGCCAATCTGCACCGCCCCCATGCCCTATCGAGGCGTTTGCAGGTTGTGATCGCGGGGACGCTGGACCGAAAGCCATTCCAGCTGGACGGCACCATGGGCCCGCTTCAAGCGATTCTTGGCAACAATTCCTGGCCGGTGGACCTCACCGGGCGCATCAACGGCGCAATCGTCAAGGTGAAGGGCGATATCGGGCGGCCCCTTGACCTGGAGGATCTTGACCTCGTGGTCGATGCCGACATTGGCAGCCTGTCCGACGCCGGCAGATTCGTCGGCGCATCGCTACCGAAGCTTCCGAGCTTTCGCCTCCAAGCCGAAGTGCGCGATTCCGGCAACGTCCGCGAAATCGATCCTCTGCGCGTCAAAATGGGCGAGAGCGAACTCGCTGGCGACGTGCGCATCGAGCGCGAAGGGAAGCGCCGGAAGATCACCGCGAAACTGGCCGGGCCGCTGCTGGATCTTTCCGAAGTTCCACGCAAGACGGAAACTGCGCCTCACCCGCAGGGCGACGGGCGCGTATTTTCCCGGGAGCCTCTGCCGTTCCAGATGCTCGGGAACATCGATGCTGAAGGCGAGCTGACGGCGGAAAAGGTGCTGCTGCCGGGCAGGGATCGGCTCGAGGCGCTCCGAGTGAAAGCTTCGCTGCACGGCGGGCGCCTCAGGCTGGATCCCGTGGGTTTCTCCACTCGCGGGGGCCAGATGAGCGCCGATCTCGATCTGGACGGGTCATCGGGAAAACGAGGTCAGCTTAGATTGAGCGTGGTAGGCAGCGGAATCCCGGCGGGCGCTCTGTTTTCCCTCGCGGGCTTTCCCCAGCCCATGAGCGGTGGCCGCACTGAACTGCGCATCAACGCATTTGGGTCAGGCGCGACCATGCAGCAGCTCATGGCATCCCTGAGGGGGCATGCCTGGATCAACATGGGCCCGGCGCGACTGGAGGGGCGAGGTCTGGACCTCGGGGCGGACGTGTTCACCGAGATGGCCAACGTCCTCAACCCCACACGACAGACCGACCCCGCGATGCAGTTCGAGTGCTTCGTGCTGAATGTTCCCGTCCGCAATGGCATCGTCAATTTCGATGGCCGCGCCGGCCTCGAAACCACCAAGGTCAGGATGTCCGCCGAGGGCACGGTGGATCTGGGTAACGAAGCCCTGGATCTGGCGGTCCGCTCCAAGGCGAAGGAGGGAATCGGCGTCGGCCTTGCCAACTTCGCCGGGGCAGCGCGCATCCAGGGGTCGTTCGCCAACCCACAAATCGGGGTTGACGCTCAGGGCGCGGCCGGAATCGCCGCCACGGCGGGTGCCGCCGTGTTTACCGGGGGGCTTTCCCTCATCGGACAATCCCTGTTCGACAAGGCCTTCCCCGAATATCCCTGCAAGCAGGCCCTGGAGGCGGGCAAAGCGGCGCCGAAGAAAAGCGCCGCACCCCGGGAAAAGAAGGAACCCGGGTTCTTCGAGCGCCTATTTGGACGGTAAGCCCCTGGCTCACCTAAGACCGGGAGCCTGGCTCACTGTGATGGCAGGCGGATTGGTGAGCGTCTGGTAGTTCACGCAGTAGCGTTCGGTCAGGCGGAACAGATTCGTGAGCTGCTCCGGGCCGGCGTCGGTGTCGAGATCGAAGTTGAGCCGGATGGCGGTAAAGCCCACTGGCGCATCTTTCGCCACGCCGAGAGTGCCGCGGAAATCGAGATCGCCTTCCGCCGTCACGGTTCCTTTCCGGATGGTGATCCCCATCGCGGTGGCCACCGCCTTCAGCGTCACCCCGGCGCAGGCGGCCAGCGCCTCCAGCAGCATGTCCCCGGAGCAGGCTTCCTCCCCACTCCCCCCGGTGGCCGGATGGAGGCCTGCGACAATCGGAGCGCTCTTGCCCGATTCGATTCTGCAGTTCACTCCGCCTTCGTCAAGGTTCCCGTGGGCGCGCAGCGTGAGGCGCGCGCCGGCGGGGTCTTCCCGGTAGCGGTCCTTGAGGGGCGCCTGGCATGCCCGAAGTTTGTCTGCGTCCAATGGATTCTCCTTAGTAAAAACCCTAAGCGAGGATGCGATACGCAATTCCCGGCGCGAAAATCGGAAGTATAGCGGGTCAACCGGCGTCTACGGGCATCCCTGGCCCCTCGCAGGTTCCGGGTTACTCGCGACGGGGGTAGATGCCGCTGTCCCAAAGCATTACAATCCCGAGCCAGCTTGCCTCGCACTACCTTGTCTGGACCGTAACTTCCCCCGTTCTTTCCCTTTACGTCATTACGGGAGGTCATTTGCGTCATCTTTTCGCAGCATTGTGTACCTTTGGCTTACTCATACCCGCTGCCATTGCTGATACTCCGAAGAGCACTCTCGACAAGATCAAGTCGTCGGGAACCCTGGTGCTCGGGCATCGCGACGCCGCAGCCTCGTTTTCCTTCAAGCAGAGGGACGGGACTCCCGCCGGCTACTCGGTGGATCTCTGTCTTAAGGTCGCGGATGGTATCAAGCGGAAATTGAAGCTGGACTCCCTCAAGGTGAAGTGGGTCCAGGTCAGTGCCGAAAGCCGCATCGCCGCCGTCGAGAAAGGAACCATCGACCTGGAGTGCGGCGTCACCACGGTGACGCTCTCGCGCATGGAGCGCGTGGACTTCAGCAACCTGATCTTCGTGGATGGCGGAACCATGCTGGTGAAGAAGGCGTCCGGCATGCTTCGGCTTGACGACGTCAATGGCAAAAAAGTCGCGGTCCAGCCGGGGACAACCACCATCGAAGCCTTGCGCCAGGGTTTACCCCGGAGGCGGGTCAACGTGGAGATCGTGACCGTCCCCGATCTTGATCAGGGCCTCAAGCTTCTGGAACAGGGAAAGGTGGATGCCGTGGCGGCGGATCGGACGGTGCTCGTCGGGCTGGGCTCTTCATCCAAGAGCGCGGACCAACTGTCCCTGCTGGACGAGGATTTTTCCTTCGAGCCCTTCGCGTTAATGCTGCGGCGGGGGGATCCCGACTTCCGTCTTGCGGTGAACCGGGAACTGTCGGTCCTGTATCGGACCGGCGACGTGGATGAGATCTTTTACCGCTGGTTTGGCCAACTCGGCAATCCCAGCGTGCTCACGAAAGCGATGTTCTACCTGAACGCGTTTCACGATTGAGCGGCGCATTGATCCGGCACCGTTCCTGCCGGAATTTTTGATGAACCCCTAAGGAGAGATCCATGCTTAAGAGAAATGTTGCAGTATTGCTGCTGGCCCTTGCCAGCCCGCTATACTTGACCTCCGGCCAGGCGTGGGCCGGCCCGGACCAGGACAAACTCGTCACGACCGCCGAGCAATCCCTCGACGCCTTCCTGCGTGACCCGGAAATGAGCTGGCTGCAGGAGAACATCGGGAAGGCCCGGGCAGTGCTCGTCGCTCCCCAGGTGGTCAAGGCCGGATTCATTTTGGGAGGCTCGGGGGGCCGCGCCGTTCTCCTTTACCGAAATACCAAGACCGGAAAGTGGGTGGGGCCGGCGTTTTACACCCTGGCTACCGGCAGTGTCGGGTTCCAGGCGGGGGTCGAGGTATCCGAGTTGATAACCCTGGTAATGACCGAGAACGGCGTGAACAAGCTGCTGTCCTCCTCGTTCAAGCTGGGAGGGGACGCCAGCGTTGCCGCCGGCCCGGTCGGGGTGGGCGCCAAGTCCAATGTCCAGGCTGATTTCATATCCTATACCCGCAGCAAGGGCCTTTACGGCGGCCTGAACCTGGACGGCACCGCGGTCACCGTCAGCGATGAGTGGAACGCCGCATATTACGGCAAGAATGTTGCGCCCCCGGACATTCTGGTCCGCCAGAATGTTTCGAACGCCCAGGCCCAGAAACTGAGAGACAGGCTCGCCAAGGCAATCGGCGGCAAGTAATGACTCAACGGAAGTGGGGCGGAAACAGAATCCTCCGCCCCGCCTCCTCGCGCCGACCTCCCGCCGCGCGCCCCTAGTCTTCAGGGACTAGCTTGCCCATCACGATGCGCACCCGGTCCCCGATGCGCCACCCCTGGGGCTGATCTTCACGGAATAGCTGGTACTTGCCGTTGTCGAGCTTGACGATCACCTCGTAGGTCCTCTCGGTCATCGCCTCCCTCATTTCCGGCGATCCCACGGCGCCGACGTAGTCCTTCTTCCACCCCCGACCGGGCTGATAACTGGACGCCGCAACCCAGGCGACGGGACTGCCCCCCGACAGTCCGCCCGGAAACTCTCCGGGACTGGATGCGGCCTCCAGGTTAATTGTCGTCTGGGGAACCCCGCGCTCGCGATCCACCTCCCGCACCGAATAAACGGTGGCGCAGTTCCCGCACGCCTCGCCCGCCTCCGCCGCGTAGTCGAACCCGCCCCCCAGCGCGAGGGCGAACACCGCCACCCCGAAGAATCGTGCCCCTCGCGGGGCAACAGCGGTCTCACTCATTTCTTGACGCCCGCCCCGGGTGAAAATCGCCACTCGCCGTCGGCCCCCTGGCAGAACGGATAGGTTCCCCTCTCCCGCCTGCCTTTCGCAAAGTTTTCCAGGAAGACATCCCGGCAATGGGCGTCTCCATCCTTAAACGTCCTGACAGCCTTCACGCTGCCATTGGCGCGGGTCGCGGGATTCTCCCACTCGGATACCTTCCCGTCCTCGCTGTCGGCCAGCGTCTTTCCCAGCGCATCGCTGAACAGCTCGATGTCGTCCCGGTTCATGTGGGTAATGGGTGCCCCCGCCCAGATCGGAATCGGCTGGGCCAAAACATTGCCGGCCAGGGCAAGCCCCAGCCCATACACGAAGATTGTCAAATTCGGCACACGCAGGCTCATTTCCATTCCTTCCCGATCACGAGGCCATGAGGACATCTTTCGCACAGGGGAGAAGCGACCTGTGCACTTGGCCATACTTTACGTTTACGCAGCCCCTCGCGTCCAGCCTGGCGACCTCAAGTGCTGCGCACTCCAGCGTCATTCTGCGCGCGTCCTCGGTTATACTTGTAGCGCCAAAATAATTACCCCGGGAGGGAGGTCATGGGCATATTTTCCTTGGTGGTGCTCGGTCTGCTGGCGATCCTGGTGATCTACGGCATCATGATTTTCAATCACCTGGTCATGCTCAAACACAACGTTGCCAAGGCCTGGTCGAACATCGACGTCCTGCTGAAGCAGCGCCACGAGGAACTCCCGAAGCTGGTGGAAACCTGCAAGCAATACATGAAATTCGAGCAGGAGACCCTGGAGCGGGTGATGCAGGCCAGGGCGCGAGTCCAGGCCGCGCGGGAGTCCCAGGATATTGGGGCGCTGGGCCAGGCCGAGGGCGCCCTGCGCCTGGGTCTCGGCAACCTGTTCGCCGTCGCCGAAGCCTATCCCGACCTCAAGACCAACGAAACCTTTCAGCACCTCCAGGCCCGCATCACCGGGCTGGAGAATTCCATCGCGGACCGGCGGGAGTTCTACAACGAGAGCGTCAATGTCAACAACATCCGCATCGAGCAGTTCCCGGATACCATCGTTGCCGGAATGTTCAGCTTCAAGCCGTTTCAATTGCTGGAGTTTCAGGCGGAAGAAAAAAGCGACGTGGATGTGAAGACCCTGTTCGCCTGACTGCTTCCGGGCCCTCATCCCCTGCCTGGCTGTCCGAGCCCGGGCCACCTGGACCGCCATGACGTCCCCTTTCCGGGAGAGCTACCTCAACGCCCTCACCTCCGGCGCCCACGTTTTACTGCTCCTGGTCGCGTTCCAGATCGGAAACCGCAACGTATGGCTGGGAGTCCTGGGCGCGGTAGCCCTGATCAGCTTTTTCGCCTGGCGCGGCAATTTCCGCCGTCACCGGCTGATCGGCGACACCCCCACTTCCCGGGTCGCGTCCGCGGCCCAGGGCTATGTGGAACTGCAGGGGACGGCCGAGTATGCGCCCGGCTCCCAGCCCCGGTCCAAGCTCACCGCCCTGCCCTGCATCTGGTACCGCTACGTGGTCGAACGCAAGGGAAGTGACGACAAGTGGGAACGCATGGACGCCGGCGCCAGCGGCGACACCTTTCTCCTGCGCGACGAGAGCGGAGACTGCGTCATCGACCCCGACGGCGCCGAGATCCACACCCGCCACCGGGATCGCTGGACCCGGGGCGATTACCGCTACACCGAGTGGGTCCTGCTCCCGGGGGATCCCCTCTACGCCATTGGCGACTTCTCAACCCTCAACACGGCCACCGCGCCTCTCAGCCAAAGCCGGGATGTCGGCGCCTTGCTGGCCGAATGGAAACAAGACCGGCCACGGCTGCTGGAGCGTTTCGACCTCAATCTGGACGGGGAGATCGACCTGCGGGAGTGGTCTCTGGCGCGCGCCGAAGCGCGGCGCCAGGTTTTGCGCCAGCACGATCAAATCCGGCAGCTCACCAGCGCCATCCACATCATGCGCGCCCCGAAGGACGGCCGCCTCTACCTGGTGGCCAACCTCGACCCGGACAAGCTTTCGCGCCGCCATCGGATCTGGGGGCTGGTGCACCTTTCTATAATCCTGGCGGCCAGCACGGGCATGGCGTATTTCTGGTCCGGGGCCGTCATCTAGGAGCGCGTGAGGCCCAGCCGGCACCGCCTCGGGCCGCGAACCCCGGGAGAATTCGGCTGCCGAAGCCATGGTATGAGCACTCAACCCGGCAATGCGCGCTACAACTGGGGGGCGGTAGGCCTGCACTGGGCCGTCGCGGTCCTGGTGATCTGCACCTTCCCCCTCGGACTGTACATGGTCGGCTTGAGCCTTTCCCCCCTCAAGCTCAAGCTCTATTCCTATCACAAGTGGATCGGCGTCAGCGTCTTCCTGCTCATGTGGCTCCGGATCGGCTGGCGCATCCTGCGCCCGCCGCCGCCACTCCCCGCCTCCATGCCGCGTTGGGAGCGCACGGTCGCCGGAGCCGCCCATGGGCTCCTCTATCTGCTGCTGATCGCGGCACCGCTCTCGGGATGGCTTTTCAGTTCGGCGGAGGGGTTCCAGACCGTGTATCTCGGCATCATTCCGTTGCCGGACCTCCTGGACAAGGATAAGATCCTCGCGGATTTCCTGCGCTTCATTCACATGATGCTCACCTTCACTCTCGGAGGCGTGATCCTGCTGCACGCGGGCGCTGCCCTCAAGCACTACTTCCTGGACCGGGATCAGGTTCTCTCCCGGATGATCCCTTGGCTGAAGAGAGGAGATTCAACATGACCGTTGCTGTGCCGTTGGGGACGGCCCTCGCCATGATGTGCGCCGCCGGCAGCGTGTGGGCCGTGGAGTTCCAGAAGGTGCTCCCGGAAAAAAGCGAAATCCGCTTCGTGTCGCGCCAGATGGGCGTCCCGGTGGAAGGCCGGTTTCCACGCTTCGAGGTCAAACTCGCGTTCGACCCGGCGAAGCCAGAGGCCAGCACGGCCGAGATCACCGTGGATTTGGGCGCCATCGACACCGGCAGCGAGGAAGCCAACGCCGAGGCCAGGACCAAGGGCTGGTTCGACATCAAGAATTTCCCGAAGGCGCACTTCGTCTCGACCTCCGCGAAGGCGCTTTCCGAGAACCGCTACGAGGTCTCGGGAAAACTGACCATCAAGGGCCGAACCCGGGACATCGCGGCGCCGGTCACGTTTCGCCAGGAGGGGCAGAACGCGGTGCTGGAGGGGGCCTTCACCCTCCTGCGCCTCCAATTCGCCATCGGCGAGGGTCCCTGGTCCGACGTGGACACCGTGGCGGACGAAGTCCAGGTCCGGTTCAAGGTGACGGCGGCGCCCGCCGCGAAATGAGCCGGACAATCCCTGTTATTCCATGACCAAAGAAAGGAGCACGCAGTGATGAAAACAATCCTCGCCGCCCTGGCTGCGGCCGCCGCGTTTCCCGCCCTGGCGGCCCCGGAGTCCTACTCGCTGGACTCGCGCCATACCTTCCCCAGCTTCGAAGTGAATCACCTGGGCTTCTCCACCCAGCGCGGCCGTTTCAACAAGACCACCGGCAAGGTCACTCTCGACCGGGAGGCAAAAACCGGATCGGTGGAGGTCGAGATTGACGCCGGCTCGGTGGACACCGGCCTCGACAAGCTGGAGGAGCACCTCGTTGGGGAGGATTTCTTCAACGTGGCGAAGTACCCGACCCTGGCTTTCAAGTCCAGGAGCATGACGTTCAGCGGCGACAAGCCGGCCAGCGTGTCGGGTGATTTCACCATGCTGGGAGTCACCAGGCCGCTGACCCTTACCATCCACGCCTTCAACTGCGGGGTGCACCCCATCAACAAGAAGAACGTGTGCGGCGCCGATGCCAGCGCGACGCTCAAGCGCTCCGAGTTCGGGATGACCAAGTACGTGCCGGGCGTGAGCGACGAGGTCATGCTCAAGATCCAGGTGGAAGCCTTCAAGGACTGACCGGTACTCTGCCATGGACCGGGTCCGCGCCTTCTTGGCAGCCATCCTGCTCGGCACGGCAGCGGCCTCGGCGGGCGCGGACACCTACGCCGTGGACCCCCGCCACACCTTTCCCAGCTTCGAAGTAAGCCACCTCGGCCTTTCCACCCAGCGGGGACGCTTTAATCGAACGGAGGGTGAAATCAGCCTCGACATAGCCGCGCGGCGAGGCTGGGTGCAGATCCAGATCGACCCGGAGTCCGTGGACACCGGCGACGCCCAGCTGGAAGCCATCCTGCGTTCCGAAACCTTCTTTGACACCGCCACGCACCGTTACATCTATTTTCGCTCCACCGGTCTGGAGTTCACGGGGGACCGCCTGTCCCGGGTGCAGGGAGAGCTTACCTTGCTCGGGGTGGCACGCCCCATTTCCCTAGAAGTAGCGAGCTTCCATTGCGGCACCCACCCCATTAGCAAGAAGGAGGTGTGCGGCGCGGACGTGACCGCAACCCTGAAGCGCTCCGACTTCGGCATGACTCGGCACATTCCGGCGGTGGGTGACGAGGTAAAGCTACTGATCCAGGTTGAGGCCGTCAGGAATTAGCTCGTTCGTTTGCGTTGCCCCGGCGCCAGGAGAGCCGATAACAACAATGTCCGACTATCCTGCAAGCTTGGTCCGAAAGCGGCATCTCTTGGGAGGGGCCACCGTGACCATCAGACCCATCCGGGCCGAGGACAAGGGCATCGAGCAGAGTTTTGTGCGCGGCCTCTCCCAGAATTCCCGCTATTACCGGTTCATGGAGCAAATGCGGGAGCTCTCGCCGGACAAGCTGAAATATTTCACCGAGATTGATTACGACCGGCACATGGCATTGATTGCCACGGCGGAAGGCGGGGGAGGCGAAAGGGAAGTGGCGGTGGCGCGCTACGTGGCCCCGCCGGGGGGCGACTCCTGCGAGTTTGCCGTCGCCGTGGATGATGAATTCCAGGGCACGGGATTGGCGGGGCTCCTGATGGCGGCGCTCATCGATTTCGCCCGGGCCCGGGGCTTCAAGACCATGGAGGGGCTGGTGCTCACGGACAACCACAAGATGCTGAAGTTCGCCCGGCAGCTGGGATTCGAGATCCGTCGCGAGCCCGATGAGCCCGGAACCCGGCGCATAGTGCTGCGACTCTGAACGTCAGCACAATATCCGCAACTCCCTCAGCGCGACGGAGAGCATGGAGAGGTCCAGCGCCCCGCCGGCCTGGAGGTCGCTCACGACCTGCTTCACGCGGTCCAGGCGGGAACCGTTGCGGGACTCCCAGTGCGCGATAACCTCGCCTGCCTCCGCCAAAGCGGGCTCATTCTGCAGCGCGCCCGCAACGAGTTGGCGCTGCAGAGCCGAGAGATCATCCCTGAGCGCCGCCCGCGCCCGGCTTTGCCACACCGTATCCGAGGGCAAGGTTCCGATCTGCTGCCGCAGCCAGGGGAACTCCAGCCGGCTCCCCAGCGCGAAGAAGACGCGGCACACCTGCTCCGCCGTGCGCCCGCTGGCGGCGGCAATTGCAGCGATATCCAGCGCAGCGTAGAGCAGATCGAAGGATGCCGTCTCCCGCGCCAGCGCCTCCGGCACGCCTTTTTCCACCATTCCCCCCGCCTCGCGCTCCTGGGCGGCACGCTCCTTGTCTCCCACGCTTTCCCAGAGGAGGCGCGCCACCGTGGTCCGCACCTGACTCAACCCGGCGATGGACGCAGCGAGGTCGGCAAGGTGCTGCTGCTCCCTCAGAAACCATAGCGTCCCGCGCACCACCAGACGGCCTGCTTCGATCAGCATCCTGGCCTGCACCTCGGCGGGAACCGCATTGTCCAGGGCTTCGACGCCTCTCCAAAAATCCACCAGCCCGAAGACCTCCCGCGTCGCCAGATACGCCTTCACCACCGCCGGGGGCGCCGCGCCCGCCTCCTCCTGCATGCGGTGAACAAAGGTGCTGCCCACCCGGTTCATCATGCTGTTGGTGGCATAGGTGGCCACGATCTCGCGCCGCAGGGGATGGCGGCGCATCTGCTCTCGAAATCTTTCCCGCAGTGGAGCCGGGAAGTAGCGTTCCAGTGCGGTTGAGATGTACGCATCGTCGGGGACGTCACACTCCAACAGCTCCTGGTAGACCCAGATCTTGCTGTAGGCGAGCAGCACGGAGCGCTCCGGCGTCGTGAGCCCGAGCCCCTGGTGCCGCCGATCCGCGATTTCCTCCTCGTCCGGCAGGAACTCGATGGCGCGGTTCAGCCGGCCGCTCTTCTCCAGGAAACGGATGAAGCGGACCTGGGCATCCAGCAGCAGCGGGCCCCGTGCCCCGGTCACGAACAGCGACTGGTTCTGGAAATAGTTGTCCCTCAGCACCAGCTCCGCCACCTCCTCGGTCATGTCGGCCAGCAACTGGTTGCGCTGCTTGACCGTCAGTTCGCCGTCCGCCACCACCGCATCGAGCAGGATCTTGATATTGACCTCGTGGTCGGAACAATCCACGCCCGCGGAATTGTCGATGGCATCGGTGTTGACGCGCCCCCCAGCCAGGGCAAACTCGATGCGTCCGAGCTGGGTCAGGCCCAGGTTCCCGCCTTCGGCCACCACCTTGCAGCGCAGCTCGCGGCCATCCACGCGTACCGGATCGTTGGTCCGGTCACCCACCTCCGCATGGTTCTCGCTGCTCGCCTTGACGTAGGTTCCGATGCCGCCGTTGTAGAGCAGGTCCACCGGCGCCTTCAGGATGGCGCGAATCAGATCCGCCGGCGTGAGCTTCTGGGCGTCCACCGCCAGGACGCGCCGAACCTCCGGTGAGAGCGCGATGGACTTGGCCGAGCGGGGCCAGACGCCGCCCCCCTTTGAGATGAGTTTGGTATTGTAGTCCGCCCAGCTGGAGCGCGGCAGCGCGAACACCCGCTCCCGCTCCCGGAAACTGGTCTCGGGATCGGGGTCCGGATCGAGGAAGACATGCCGGTGGTCGAAAGCAGCCACCAGGCGGATGTGCCGGGACAGCAGCATGCCGTTTCCGAATACATCGCCCGACATGTCCCCGATCCCGGCCACCGTGAAGTCCTGGGTCTGGATGTCTTTCCCCATCTCCCGGAAGTGGCGTTTGGCCGACTCCCAGGCGCCGCGGGCGGTGATGCCCATCTTCTTGTG
>DKBC01000020.1 GCA_002451065.1 Betaproteobacteria bacterium UBA6910 | reverse complement strand
TTGTTTCCGTCGATCGGTTCCACCTCGACGTCGAGGTTCTTCGACAGCGGCATGCCGCTGCCCGCAGTGTCGCCGGTCATCAGGGCGCTGGAATGGGGGCCGTAGGCGATGAACAGCAGCCCCGGCGGCAGTTCCTTGGCGGGCTTGGCCTTGCAGCGGACGATGGCCTCGCCGGTGGCGCTGCGCAGGCGCACCCGGTCGTTGTCCTTGAGCCCGAGCCGCGCCATGTCGTCGGCATTCATCTCCACGGTGGACGACACGTCCATGTACTCGCTCCCGAGCTTCCCCGCGCAGAGCGAGGTGCCCTGCTTCGACGAGCGCCCACCGATGAGGATCATGGTTTCGGCCAATCGGATTTCCTCCATCGCAAGCTAGTGTACTCCTGGCCCGCGCCTAGGGAGCGTCCAGGCAGTTCAACATTTCCGTGATTCGGGTGAACTTCTCCCGGGGCTTGCCCCTGGGCTGGCCGCGGGCGACTTCCCGGGCGTCAATCCTGAGCCAGTCGTCGAAGCTGACGGTTCTAACCCCGCGGCTCGCCAGCAGGGTCGCGAGGCCGTCGGCCCCGGCCTTCGGTTCCGGGGAGAGGCGTTGCAAGTCGGCGAGCAGTGACTTCACGGTCGCCACACTGTCAGCACGGTTGGTGCCGATGATGCCGCTGGGGCCGCGCTTGATCCAGCCCGCCGCGTAAAGCCCGGGCAACTCGGCGCCATCAGCGTCCAGCACGCGGCCTTCCCGATTGGGAATCACGCCGCGCTTGGCGTCGAACGGAACCCCGGGGATCGCAACTCCCGAATAGCCGATGCTGCGAAACAAGAGCCCGCAATCCAGGGTCTCGGTCTCACCGGTCTCCCGCGCCACTTGCTGGAACGGTTCTCCCTCGAGCCGGTTGCGCGCCAGGACCAACCGTTCGAGGCGCGCGTTGCCCCCGAGTGCAACGGGGCTTTTCAGGAATTGGAAGACCACGCGACGCGGCTTGCCGGAGGGGGCGCGGGCTGTCCACTCGCGAAAGATCTCCACGTTCTTGGCGCTCACCACATTGGCCTTGGCCTCGAGTTCCGCTGCGCTGGCGGCGTTGAGTTCCAGAGCCGACGGATCCACCACGGCGTCGGCATTGGGGAGTTCCCCCAGTTCCTTTAGCTCCTTGTTGGTGAACTTGGCCTGGGCGGGGCCGCGCCGACCGATGACGTGGATCTCCTTGACCCGGCTTCCAGCGAGCGCCTCCAGCGCGTGCTCCGAAATGTCGGTCTGGCGCAACTCGTCCACGGACTTGGCCAGGATGCGGCACACGTCGGCGGCGACGTTGCCCTGGCCCACGATCGCGGCCACTTCCTGGGACAGGTCGAAGCTCCGGTCCCGGTAGTCGGGATGTCCGTTATACCAGCCGACGAACTCGGTGGCGGTATGGCTGCCCGGCAAATCCTCGCCGGGCACCCCCAGGCGGCGGTCGGACTCGGCGCCGCAGGCGAATACCACGGCATGATAGCGGGCCAGCAGTTCGTCCACCGTCACGTCGCGCCCAACACACACGTTGGCGAGCAGGGTGAAATGGGGCAGGCGGGCGATCTTGTCGTAGACCAGGATCGCCTCCTTGAGCTTGGGATGGTCCGGCGCGACGCCGTGGCGCACCAGGCCATAAGGGACCGGGAGGCGCTCGATCATGTGCACATCGATCGCATGGCCGCTCTTGAGCAGGGCCTCCGCCGCGTAGAACCCGCTCGGGCCGCTGCCCACCACCGCGACCTGAAGCGGAGTCCCTTTGGAAGCTGGTGTCTCCATGGGGATGCCGGGTCAGTAGCCCAGGGCCTTCTTGCGATCTTCCGCGTCGGGCAGGGGTTCCTGCTTCTCGTCCACCACCGGCAGCGCCTTCGAGCGCTCGGCGTTGATCTCGATCCATTGCTGCTTGTCTTCGGGAATGTCGTCATCGGCAAAGATCGCGTGCACGGGGCACACGGGGATGCAGGCGCTGCACTGGATGCAGACTTCGTTGTCGATATAGAGCATGTTCTCGTCGCCGTGGAAGCAGGCGACCGGGCACACGGTGACACAGTCGGTGAAGCGGCATCCGTTGCAGTTGTCAGTGACGATGGTGGTCATGGAGTCTCCCGAAGCGGAGTTGGGGGAATCGTTACCCTCAGCCGAGACGGCCGAGCCAGTGGCTGATCAGTCGCTCGATCTGGTCGGAGGCCATGGGCGGCTTGCGGGTTTCGGTCCAGATCAGGGGCGCGTTTTCCTCGACGACCTGGCGTATTCCGGAGGCGCTGGTGCAGCGCTCCGGAAAGCTGCGCAGCGCCGCCAGGGCCGCGCCGAGGACCTGCTCGCGGGCCTCGGAGGACACCGTCTGGTTCTGCAGGACCGAGCCGCGGCCAATAAGCTCCAGCACCGAAGGCGATGGCGTGGAGGGAGCCGGCGCCGATGTCTCGGAGGGCTGCTGCGCCAGCAGCGGCGCCAGTTCCTCCGGAATCGAGACCCGGAGGGTCTTGGCCCATTGCAGGAAAGACCGCGGAATGACCCGCCGCTCCAGGGGAGGGCGCGTGGAGTCCCAGGGACTGAACGGCACCAGGG
>DKBC01000279.1 GCA_002451065.1 Betaproteobacteria bacterium UBA6910 | reverse complement strand
GAAGCGCAGCCGAGCCTCGGCCGTCTTCCGCCGCTCCATCTCTATGGAGATCGTGTGCAGGTGATCGCCGCCCCACCGCGGCAGGAACCTCCTGACGGCCCGCTGGTCCTGGGAGTGGATGCGGGATCGACGACCACCAAGGCCATCTTGCTCGATCCTTCGACCCAGGCCGTGGTGGCGTCATATTACGGGCGAACCAAAGGAAATCCCGTGGGGGCCACCCGTGAGTGTCTGCAGGCACTTATCGAGCAGGTGGGCAATCGCCCGATCGGATTGATCGGGACGACCGGATCCGCCCGTGAACTTGCCGGTGCTTATCTTGGCACGGAACATGTCTATAACGAGATCTCGGCCCATGCGGCGGGCGCCACGCACTTCGATCCGGACGTGGACACGATTTTCGAGATCGGGGGGCAGGACTCCAAATATATCTATCTGCGCAACGGAGTGCCCATCGATTACGCGATGAACAACGCCTGTTCGGCCGGGACGGGCTCGTTCCTGGAGGAAAGCGCCCACGGCGATTTGGGCATCACGGTCTCGGACATCGCCGATCTGGCGCTGGCTGCACCGTCCCCGGTGCATTTCAAGGCGACCTGCGCGGCCTTCATCAATTCCGATATTCGCCTCGCTCAGCAACAGGGGCATCCGCGCGACAACATCATCGCCGGGCTGGTGTATGCCATCGCCGGCAATTATCTGAATCGCGTCAAGGGACCGCGCTACGTCGGCAAAAAGATTTTTCTGCAAGGCGGTGTCGCGCTCAACCGCGCCCTCGGGTATGCGTTCGCCCACAGTGTCGGCCGCCAGGTTGTGATCCCGCCCAGCCCGGAACTGCTTGGAGCGTTGGGAGTCGGACTCCTGGCCGTGAAACGGTCAGGCACGACGTCGGCACACACTGTCGATCTGCTCACACTTGTGGCCCCTGAGATGAAACGTGTCGGCCGGTTTACTTGTGGGGCCTGTAAGATGTACTGCACCATAGACCGGTTTGAGGTCGCGGGGCGACGGTTTCCATTCGGGGGCCGGTGCAGCCTCTATGAGAACGTGTGGAAGCGAAAGGCCAGGACCGCGGCGGCCCAAGATATGGTCGAGAAGCGCGCGGAGGTACTGTTTCGGGTCCCACCGATGAGACCGGCCGACACGCCGAAGCATGAGCGAGTGGAACGGGCCCATTGGGGCGTGGGTCCTGCCTATGAAAGCGCGAAGGCGTTTGTCCGCGAGTCACTGGGCCGTTCTGCCGCTACGGTGGCGAGTGGGACGCGCATCGGCATTCCCAGGGCCCTCACGACGCATTCGTTGTTTCCGCTGTACTCCACGTTCTTATCCCGCATCGGTATGGAGGTCGTGCTGTCGGACGTGGACCCGCGAGGGGATCTGACGTCACATTCGGGATTTTGTTTTCCCGCGCAGATCGCGCATGGTGCCGTCTTGGATCTGGTCAAGAAAAACGTCGGCCTGATCTTCATCCCGCACGTCGTCCGCATGCCCCATCCGAACCAGTGCCGCGATTCGTACCTCTGTCCGATCACACAAGCCGGACCCTATTTTTTAGCCAAGGCGTTTCCTGGCAGTCACCTCTTGTCGCCGGTGTTGGAGTTCATTGACGGCTACGAGACCTGCTCCGCCCTGGTCGATATGGCGGTTGAGGAACTGGGAGTCAGGCGCGAGTCGGCCGTCAGTGCTTGGACGGCTGCCGTACAGGCACAGACAGACGCAGAGCGTACGCTCCGCGATTTGGGAAAACAGGCGCTCGATACGGCGATTGCGGCGGGTAGGCCGGCCATTCTCCTTGCCGGACACAGTTACAACGCCTTCACGCCGGAGGCGTCGCAGTCCGTGGGCAAGAAACTCTCAAGCATGGGCGTCACCGTCATTCCGGCCGACTGTCTGATGCCGGCGGGAGAGGGGCCTACCTCCTGGCATTTTGCGAATCAAATCTTGAACGCCGTCGGTATCGCGAAGCGGCATCCCAATCTCTTTCTCCTGAGCGTCAGCAATTTCAGCTGCACCATCGACGCGTTCACCCACTCCATGCTGGCCTCGGAGTTGGGCTCGAAACCGTACCTCGTCCTCGAGATCGACGCCCATACCGCCGACGCCGGAGTGCAAACCAGACTGGAAGCGTTCCTGGACATCATTCACAATTATCGGGAGGCGCAGATACTCGGAGCGGGGCCCTTTGTTCCTTGTCGGCTTGTCGGGGGAGGCCGTGTCGTCCGATCGAACGGTGAGTCCGTGCCGCTCACAGACCCGCGGGTTCGAGTCTACTTCCCCAACTTTTCGCCCTACCACACCCAGGCGTTTGCGATGGCGGCAGGCTGGCTCGGGCTTCACCCTGGCGCTGTCATTCCACTCGATCGAGCTCAGCTCGACAAGGGGCTGCAATATACCTCCGGCCGCGAATGTCTCCCGTTGCCGATCTGTATCGGCCAGCTGCTTCAGATCCATGAGCATCGTCAGTCTGGCGAAATCGCGGGATTCTACATGCTGCAGGGTGGCGCTCCCTGCGTCAGCGACGCCTATATGGGGTATTTTGAACGGTTTCTTGGCGAGCAGCGGCTGACCGATCTCTTTCTCTTCAACCCTCAACCGGAGAACGACTACCTCGGTTTCGATAAAAATGTTCTCGCGCAACATCTGGCGCAAGCCATCATCCTCGGCGATATCCTGGTGGAAATCGATCATGTGCTTCGCGTCGTGGGGCAGGAGGAGGCGCTCGATCAACTCCAGCAGGAATGGAAGCAGTTCGCCGAGGGCGCACATTCGCGTGATGAGTTCAACGCCGGCCTCCCCGCGTTCATCGCGCGGTTGGCACGTCTGCCACGCACCAGAGATCCCCGTGCCTGTCCGCGCGTCGTCGTGGCCGGTGACTTCTTCACTCGCTTCAGTTCGTTTTTCATGGACGGGGTGCGCGATCTCTACGCCGGCCGAGGCATCATCCTCAAGCCGGTCGATCTGAGCGAGTTGTTTCTCTATGCCGCCTATCACCCGATGGCGGAAACAGCTGGTACCTGGGGGATGAAACCGGGCGGCCTGGCTCTCGCCAAGGCCTGCACGAGGATGTTTCAGCCGGAGGGGAAAGCGTATCTTCAAGAATGGCTGAGCTACCATACCTTAAGGTATGAGGAGAAGCGTTTTCGTGAGCTTTTCCAGGAGACGGGTTTGCTGGTGGCAGGACCAAACGCGCTCTCGGTGATTTTTGAAAGGGGCGCAGAGCATGTGTCGCCGGCGATTTATGGTGAACTTCTCCCAACGGTGGGCAAGGGGCTGGAAGCCGCTCATGAGGGATACGACGGTATGCTCGTCATCGGGCCGTTCAACTGCCTGCCGTACCGGATTTCAGAGGCGATTCTCAAGCCGCTCAGCATCCGGCAAGGCATGCCCATTCTCACCTATGAGAGCGACGGGTATGCGGTCTCTCCTTCGGTGCTCAGGCAGGTGGACGTGCATATACAACAGGTCCTCGAGCATGCAGCCAAAACCCGTTTAGCTCAGGTG
>DKBC01000346.1 GCA_002451065.1 Betaproteobacteria bacterium UBA6910 | reverse complement strand
GGTTGCCTCGGCGACGCGGTGTTGAATCTGCTTGTAGGGAATGATGATGTGACGCTCGCCGGTGGCGAGGTCCGTCACGGCGAGGGCCCGGGATGTCAGAGCGTCGATCCTGTAGCGGTCGCCCACGACGTCGCCCTTGAGGGCCACGAGGGAGTTAAACCCGTCGGTGAGGACGATGTAGTCCCGGCTGTATCCGGAGCCCCCCAGTCCAACCAGGCGGTACGGAAATCGCTCGGCGGCTGCGGCCTCCTCCGGCGCCGGCGCTCCTGAATAACTATCCGGCCCATGGGAGCTGGAGCCTGCCGCCGGCTCACCGGCCCCGGCCGTCGTGCCAAGGGAACAGAGGAACCCCCATATAATCATCAGGATGTATGCTGGCTTGGCTTGCATCACTTGCGGCTGTCCTGGTCCGAGCATCCCGTTTCCGGCGAAAAGTGTTCCGGAATGATAGCGAAGCCTTCGGGGTTGCGCATCACCCCCGTCGACATGGGCCATTTCCGATTCCTGTCGACCGCTGGTTCAAGCCGCCTTTATCGCGCCGGCAGGGTGACCACGCCGTCGAAGTTCTTGCCCGGATAGGGCTTCATCTCCGCCAGCTTGTCGAAGCCGGGAATGGTCTCCATGTGCTTCACCATGCGCGTGCGCATCTCCTGGTCGGGAAGCGGGCCGCGCAGGGCGCCGATGTTCTCGCTCATGTGGTCAGGGTTGCTGGTGGCGGGGATGGTGGCGGTCACCGCCGGATGGGAAATCACCCACTTGAGAAAAAACTGAGCCCAGTTCCCGCAGCCGATCTCCTTCGCGAATCCGGGCAGCGGCTGGCCCTCAACGATCTTGAACAGGCGCGCCTTCTCGAATGGCATGTTGACCAGCACCGCGGTGCCCTTGTCGGCGGCGGCGGGGAGGATGCGCTCCTCGGCGAGGCGGGTGTGGATGGAGTAATGCACCTGCACGAAGTCCAGGTCGCCGCGCTCCACCCACTGGGCCAGGGGCCCGAAGTAGGGCAACTCGTGGTGGGTCACGCCGACGTAGCGGATGCGGCCCTCCTTCTTCCAGTTCTTCAGGATGTTCACGATCACCGGCACGTTCACGAGGCTGTGGCATTGCATGACGTCGATCTGATCCCGCCACAGGCGCTCCGTGGACTGCTTAAGCTGGGCCAGGGCCTGGCTGTCGTCACCCAGCCATTCGCCGGTGGCCCAGGTCTTGTTGGTGATGAAGAGGTTCTTGGTGATGCCCAGGGCGGTGGCGAAGTCGCCGACGCTCACCTCGGACATGCCGTAGAGGGGCGAGGTGTCCACCACCCGGCCGCCGCCTTCGTAGAAGCGCTTGAGCACTTCCCGCAGATGGTCCCGGGGCTGGCCGGGCTTCTTGTCGAACACCATGAAGGTGCCGAGTCCAATGGCGGGCACGCGCTCGCCGGTCTTCGGAATCGCATGGGTGATGATGTCCGGGGCCTGGGCCAAGGCGCGGCCGGCGCCGAACAGGCCGGGCGCCATCAGGGCGGTGGCGCCGGCCCCGAGGGCCTTAAGGGAGGTGCGGCGGGCGGAATTTAGGGGCGAATGATCGGCGGTCGGCGTGAACATCGGTCGGCTCCTCGGTAATGGCGCAGCAATGGGATGAACGGTTGCGCATAGCATATTCAAAACGGCGTCTGTTCGCCGCTGTCCGTTTACAGAGTTCTTGCCTGCCCCAATGCGTCTGCCTGCAGGCAGGCCGGTGGGCCAATCGGGCCCGGCCACCTGCGGCGATGGTCCGGATGACGCCCCTTCCTTCTCCAGGGGCAGGTCTAAATTGCCACCATTCGGGACTCGCGCCGGCATTCTTGCAGAGACATCGGCCATAACCTAACCTCCATGGGTGCGCACCGATCGCACATCCGAAGAATTCAAACTGGATGGAGAACTCCAAAATGAAAATCCGCGCAACGATTCTGCTGGTCCTCCTGGCTTTTCCGGCAACGGCTCTCGCCGCTACGGAGGATTTCTCCGGAACCTTCCAGGGCACGGATACGAGAGAAGTTCATGGCTGCCTGCAGGCGGGCTACAACGGCACCTCCAGCGATCCTTCGTGGGTGCTGACGCAGGAGGTGAAGGAAGGCGATGTGAGCGGCAAGGGCAGCAACGCCTCCGGGGAGTTCACCTTGGAGGGGCGGGTCAAGGGCAATACCGCGAAGGGCGTGATGACCGGGGTCAACAAGTGGAACATGCACTGGCAGGCCGAGTTTTCGGCCACGGTCGAAGGCGATACCTTGAAATTCCAGGCCANNGCAGGCTGGCCTCGGCTTCGGCGCGTCGGAATAATTACGCGCCTATTCCATTCTCCTTGGAATCAGGGACGCCCGGTGGTGCAGGTCCAAATGTAAGTCCCCGGCGATCCGGCAACGGGCTTGGCGTAGCATTTGGGCGACTTGGCGAACGCCGCAGGAACCATCGCAAACTGGAGGGCGAACGCCATTGCCCCGGCCACCGCAACCACCCGTGAAATCGATTTGATCTTGGTCATTTCCTTGCTCCTTAAATGTTAATGATGATGGTCATTTTGCACCGGGGAAGAGATTCGTATCTGTCCTTGCCCTACCTGACAGCACGAGTCGTGCCAGGGCGTCAGGACCTGGGATAACCTACTGTAAAATAAAGAGCAACATAAATCGGAAGAGACTTTCGAGGCGAAACCCGATCAGAAAGGTGGGCTAATTGACCCGATTACCGGGTGCCTTGCCCCGGGTCATCCCTCTCCCGAGGGGTCAGACATCGTTTCCTGGGATGGTGGCCCTCAGTTTCTCGAGAGGGAGATGCAGTCGCGGGCCGCGCCTTAGGTCTGTTGGCGGGCCGAGGCAGGTCTTTCGGCGGGACAACACCCCTGCCGTTCCCCCGCGGCAATCCCGCGAATCAGGCGTCGCGAGACGTGACGCGGAACGCCGCAGGATTGGCGGCCGCAGGCACGTGATCAGTCCTCGCGACCCGCTCGCGGTAGAAGTCATCGAGGAGGGCCAGGGTCTCGTCAACGCATTCGATGTGAAACAGGTGGTCGGCGCCGGCAACAGTGGAGAAAATCGCGTCGTCGAAGGACTCCGCGACCCTCCGGCAATGTTCGGGACGCGCATACACGTCGTGCTCGCCGGTGAACACCAGTGCCGGGACCGGCGGGGGCGCAAGCAGGTCCAGGGGAGCGTGATAAAGCAGGCGCCGCATGTTATGGATGCAGCACTGCTTCTCCCGCCCGTCCATGCGCCGGATGCTGCTCATCAAAGCGCGTTCCGCGAGGCGCTGGCGCTCCACGGCGCGGCGCGGGTCGCGGCACAGGAGTCCGGCCGCCGCTTCCCGCGCGAACTCCTCCAGGTGACCTTCTTCCAGGAGCATGAGGGCGTAGGCGGTGGGAAGCCAGTATTTCTCGGGGATCTCCGGCATCAGTCCCGCCAGCGCCAGCCCCTGGACACGTTCCGGATAAAGCTGGGCGAAGCGGTAGGCGGCGGGGGATGCATAGGACGCCGCGACCAGGAAAGCGCTGTCCAGGCTCGCGGCGTCGAACAGCAGTTTCAGAGCCTCCGCCAGAAAATCCAGGCCGTGGGTCCAGGGCAGGACATCGGACCTCCCGCAGCCCGGGAGATCCGATACCACCACGGTGGTGAAGCGGCCGAAGTGTTCCGCGTAGCGCTGCCAGGCATCCAGGGACTGTAGCGCCCCGCTGACGATGACCACCGGCGGACCGGCGTCCCCCCCCGCCGGGCGCTGCAACCGGTACCAGTAACGGAAGCCCTCCAGGTCGAGGGGCTGGTCAATCGGGTTGCTGGGCGGAAAGGCCGCGCACATGGCTTCGCCAGCGGGTGTCGGGTTAACCGTGCCGGGGCCACTCACGGGAACGGCGTCGCGCTAAGGTAAGGGTGAGTCGCCGGGATTGGCCGACGGCCATCGAACTGCTGTTGACACGATCCGTTCCATTGCGGCCTCCGGATTTGCCGGGCGCCCCGGGATGCTGGGTCGCATCCCGGGTGCCGGCGTTTCTTCTCGTCATGGCGCGGACTCTTGTTTTTCGGATCCCCCCGGTTTTTCTTGTGGAACCCGCCTGGTCCTTCAATGTCATTGTGGTGCTGCGGTGCCACGGAATCAATGCGCTATAAGCATTAGGCGCTTGGTCGTAACCTGTCCTCAGGTCATGAAATCGTCCAGCTGACGTCGTCGGGACGTTCGCC
>DKBC01000161.1 GCA_002451065.1 Betaproteobacteria bacterium UBA6910 | reverse complement strand
CGCTTCCCCGGACTGGAAATCCGTCCCCGCCGCGATCTCGCGATGATCGCGGTACAAGGGCCCAGCGCCCGCGAAAAGCTGTGGAATGCGATGCCCGGGGCCCGGGCGTCAACCGAGGCCCTGGAGCAGTTCCGGGGCGTCGAAGCGGAGGGGTGCTTCATCGCCCGCACCGGCTATACGGGAGAGGACGGGTTCGAGGTCATGTTGCCTNNATGAATCTCTACGGCCAGGACATGGACGAGTCCGTGACCCCTCTGGAGTCGGGGTTGGCGTGGACGGTGGATCTGGCAAGCTCCCGGGAGTTCGTCGGAAAGCAGGCCCTGGGGGCGCGGCCCCCGCTGCGCCAGCTCATGGGGCTCCTGCTGCTGGACCGCGGCGTGCTCCGCGCCCATCAAAGCGTGGAGACCGGGCACGGTGGCGGGGAGGTCACCAGCGGCACTTTCTCACCCACCCTGGAGCGGTCCATCGCCCTTGCCCGGATTCCCGCCAAAGTCGCTCCCGGGGAGGAAGTCAGGGTGGAGGTTCGCGAACGCCCGCTGCGGGCCAGGGTGGTCAAGCCGCCCTTCGTGCGTCGTGGCAAGGTGCTGGTGTGAGCGGCGGGGAACCCGACGGGCCGCGCCACGCGAGGCGAAAGGCGGCGATGACTGCCCTTGTATTTGCGAACTCCGTCCCGTTTGCGTTTAATTCGTTTGTTGCAGTTTCAGGGTGCCTTCGATTCCCCTGTAAGCGGGGCCACCGTGGAGAGAAGACATGAGCCTTCCCGAAAACCTGAAATACTCCAAGACCCACGAGTGGGCGCGGCTGGACGACGACGGCCTGGTCGCGGTCGGCATCACAGATCACGCCCAGGAATTGCTCGGCGACATGGTGTTTGTGGAGACCCCCGAAATGGGCAAGAAGCTGGCCGCCGGCGCCGAGTGCGCCGTGGTGGAATCGGTGAAGGCGGCCGCCGACGTTTATGCGCCGGTGGCGGGGGAGGTGGCGGCCGTCAACGAGGATCTGGAGGGCGCGCCTGAGAAGATCAATCAGGACCCCTATGGCTCCTGGATCTTCAAGCTCAAGCCGGATAACGCGGACGATCTCTCCGGACTCCTCGGCGCCGCCCAGTACCAGGCGCTGGTGGACAGCGAAGAGCGCTAGGCGGCCGGCGCGGGCGAACTTTCCGCAGCTTGGTGACCCGGGAGCAGCAGACATGCCCTTCATTCCTCACACGGATGACGACATTCGGGCGATGCTCGCCAGCATCGGCGCGTCCTCCATCGACGAATTGTTCGACGAGATTCCGGAGGAACTGAAGAACGGGCGGCTCGACCGGATTCCCCCGGCGCTCTGCGAACTGGATGTCTCACGCCTGATGACGGAGCGCGCTGATACCGATGGCCGGTACCTCAGTTTTCTCGGCGCCGGCGCTTACGAGCACCACATCCCCGCCGCAGTCTGGCAGGTGGCCAACCGGGGCGAATTCTATTCCGCTTACACGCCCTACCAGGCGGAGGCCAGCCAGGGGACGCTGCAGATGCTCTGGGAATACCAGAGCATGATGACCACGCTCACTGGGCTCGATGTTTCCAACGCCAGCCTGTACGACGGAGCGTCCGGGCTGGCCGAGGCGGTGCTGATGGCGGTGCGTTCCCACAAGTCCTCGCGCCGCGTGCTCATGCCCGCTACCGTGCATCCGCATTATCGGAATACGGTGGGGACCATCGTGCGCAGCCAGGGAATCGAGTTGGTGGAGGTGCCTTACTGCACCGATTGCGGCCACACCCTGGAGGAGGCACTGCGGCGATTCGAAGGGCAGGATTTCGCCGCCCTCGTCATTCCGCAGCCTAATTTCTTCGGGGTTCTGGAGCCGGTGGACGCCCTCGCCGATTGGGCTCACGCCAACCGCATGCTGGCCATCGGGCTGGTTAACCCCGGCACCCTCGCCCTGCTCAAGCCTCCCGGCAAGTGGGGCCGCGACGGTGCCGACATCGCGGTGGGCGACGGCCAGCCCCTGGGTGTTCCCCTGTCGAGCGGCGGCCCTTATTTCGGCTTCATGGCTTGCAAGCAGGCCCTGGTGCGTCAAATGCCCGGCCGCATCGTGGGGCGGACCGTCGATCTTGACGGGCGCCCCGGTTTCACCTTGACGCTCCAGGCGCGGGAGCAGCACATCCGCCGTTCCAAGGCCACGTCAAATATTTGCACCAACCAGGGCCTGATGGTGACCGGCGCCACCATTTATATGAGCCTGCTCGGTCCCGACGGACTGCGCCGGGTGGCCGCGCGCTGCCACGCCAACGCCATGGCCCTGGTCGCGAAACTCGAGTCGATTCCCGGCGTCAATCGCCTGTTTCGCGGAACTCCGATGCACGAGGCGGTGATTTCACTGCCGATGCCCGCCGCCGATGCCCTGCGCCTGCTCAAGGTGCAGGGGATCCTGGGGGGGCTGGACCTGCAGCCTTACTTCCCCGAACTCGGGAGCGCGCTGCTGGTTTGCGCTACGGAGACCAAGACCGAGGCGGACCTCGCGCGGTATGCGGACAATCTGGCGCGCATTGTGAGCAAGAAAGTCGATTTGCCTCCGTGCGCCCGAAAGCGGCAGGCATGACTTACCCCCCAACCCCAAGCTGACAAGGAGACGTGAACATGGTGACTCTGGCAGGAAATCCGATCAACGTGGAGGGCAAGTTCCCCAAGGTTGGCGACAAGGCGCCGGACTTCAAGCTGGTGGACAAGGACCTCAAGGACGTTTCCCTCAAGGATTTTGCGGGCAAGCGCAAGGTACTCAACATCGTGCCCAGCCTGGACACGCCGACGTGCGCAAAGTCCACGCGGGTTTTCAACGAGAAGGCGTCGAGCCTCAAGAACACCGTGGTGCTGGTGATCGCGGCGGACCTGCCGTTCGCCATGGGCCGCTTCTGCGGTGCCGAGGGGCTGAACAACGTGCTGACCCTGTCCACCATGCGCGGCGCGGACTTCAAGCGCAACTACGGCGTGGACATCACCTCCGGTCCCCTGGCGGGGGTCACCGCCCGCGCGGTGGTGGTGCTGGACGAGAACGACAAGGTGATCCACGCTCAGATGGTTCCCGAGATCAAGGAGGAGCCGAACTACGACGCGGCCTTGGCGGCACTCAAATAAAGGTCTCAACCGCAGGGGACGCAAAGGACGGGGATTTGTGCGTTTTTATCCGGTTTCCGTGATCTTATCTGCGTCCTCTGCGTTGAGAGGTACTTTGTCATGCTGATCTTTGATCTGAGCCGGCCGGGGCGCCACAACGCCCAGCACGCGCCCGCAGGGGAAGCGGACATCTCCGACCTTCCGCCAGAGCTGCTGCGGGCGGAAGCGCCGCGCTTGCCAGAGGTTTCGGAGATGGACGCGGTGCGCCACTTCACGCGCCTTTCCCAGAAAAATTTCTCCATCGACACCCAGTTCTATCCCCTGGGCTCCTGCACCATGAAGTACAA
>DKBC01000021.1 GCA_002451065.1 Betaproteobacteria bacterium UBA6910 | reverse complement strand
CTGTTCGACTTCGACAAGGCAGTGCTCAAGCCCGCCGGCAAGGACGCGATGGATCAGTTCGCCAGCAAGCTCCAGGGCGTGAACTATGAAGTCGTGGTGGTTGTGGGCCACACCGACCGGATCGGCTCGGAGGCTTACAACAAGAAGCTCTCCGTGCGCCGCGCCGAGGCGGTGAAGGAGTATCTGGTCAAGGAGAAAGGCATCCCGGCCAACAAGGTCTACACGGATGGCAAGGGCGAGGCCGAGCCCGTCACCAAGCCGGATCAGTGCAAGGGCACCAAGGCGACCAAGGCCTTGATCGAGTGCCTGCAGCCTGACCGCCGTGTGGATGTGGAGGTGGCTGGCACCCGCGAGGCCAAGTAAGCCCCACGGTCCGCAGCTCGAAGGAAGCCCTGCCAGCGCAGGGCTTCTTTTTTTGTGGCGCCCGCCGGTGAGGGGCGGGCGGCTCGGGAAGACAGAATGCAGCCCAGAACTCCGGTCGATCTGATCGTGGACGCGCGCTGGATCATCCCCGTGGAACCCGCGCGGGAAGTCCTGCACGGGCACAGCGTGGTGGTCAGGGAAGGCCGCGTGCACGCCCTGCTCCCGTCCCGCGATGCCCACGAGCGCTTCGCTGCGGCACGGGAAGTGGCGCTGCGCCAGCACGCCTTGATCCCGGGCCTGGTCAATCTCCACACCCATGCCGCCATGACCCTGATGCGCGGCCTGGCCGACGATTTACCCCTGATGGACTGGCTCAAGAACCATATCTGGCCCGCGGAAACCCGCCATGTAAACCCGGAGTTTGTATTCGACGGCACGCGCCTCGCCTGCGGCGAGATGCTGCGAGGCGGGATCACCTGTTTCAACGACATGTACTTTTTTCCCGAGGCCGCGGTTCAGGCCGCCCTCGCTGCGGGCATGCGCGCCGCCATCGGCATGATCGTCGTCGATTTTCCGACCCCCTACGCGGCCGACCCCGACGACTATCTCAACAAGGGGCTCGCGCTGCGGGACCAGCATCGTGACCATCCTCTGCTGAAGTTCTGCATGGCGCCCCATGCGCCCTATACCGTGAGCGACAAGACCTTCGGCAAGGTGCTGACCTACGCCGAGCAGCTTGAAGTTCCGGTTCACATTCACCTCCACGAGACCACCGACGAACTGCGGGAAAGCGTCGAGCGCTTCGGCGTGCGGCCCCTGGCGCGCCTCCACGCCCTCGGGATGCTGGGTCCCAACCTGATCGCCGTGCACATGGTGCACCTCACCCAGGATGAGGTGGAACTGGTGGCGACGCAGCGCTGCGCCATTGCCCACTGCCCTTCCTCCAATCTCAAGCTCGCCAGCGGCATCGAGCCCCCGGTTGCCCTGCTGTCCGAAGGTATTCCCGTCGGATTGGGCACCGACGGCGCGGCAAGCAACAACCGCCTGGACCTGTTTGAAGAGATGCGCCTCGCGGCGCTGCTGGCGAAGGTGGCCACCGGTCGACCCGAGACGCTTCCGGCTTATCAGGCGTTGGAAATGGCGACCCTCAACGGCGCCCGCGCCTTGGGCTGGGATTCAGAAATCGGCTCATTGGTGCCGGGCAAGGCGGCGGACATGGTGGCGGTGGATCTCTCCTCCCTTGAGGTCTCACCGGTGTACGATCCTGTTTCCCACCTGACGTATGCCGCGTCCCGCCGCGACGTCACCCACGTCTGGGTTGCGGGGCGCCCGGTGGTCGAGGACGGAGACCTGTTGACGCTGGATGCGGGGGAACTGGTGGGACGGGCGGGCCAATGGCGCGACCGCATCCAGTCCGCGGACGCCTCCTGAGGCGGGCGGAACCTTCCCGGCCCCGGCATCTCTCAGTTCTTTTGCGAGGCAGTCATGGAACAACCCGTGAACGTCGATCCCCGGGAGCTCGAGAAATTCAGTGCCCTGGCCCATCGCTGGTGGGACCCCAACAGCGAGTTCAAGCCCCTGCACGACATCAATCCCCTGCGCCTGGGTTGGATCGAGCAGGTTGCGGGGGGACTGGCGGGCAAGGCGGTGGTGGACGTGGGCTGCGGAGGCGGCATCCTGTCCGAAGCCATGGCGCTGAGAGGGGCCTTGGTCACGGGAATCGACCTCGCCGACAAGCCCCTGAAGGTGGCGAAGCTGCACCTGCTGGAAAGCGGGAACAAGGTGGAATACCGCAAGATGGCGGTCGAGGAATTGGCCCGGGAGCAGCCGTCCCATTATGACGTCGTCACCTGCATGGAAATGCTGGAGCATGTGCCCGATCCTCAGAGCACCGTGCGCGCCTGTGCCGAACTCGCCAAGCCGGGCGGGCATGTTTTCTTCGCCACCCTCAACCGCAATCCGAAATCCTTCCTGTTCGCCATTGTCGGCGCGGAATACGTTCTGAATCTCCTGCCCAAGGGTACCCACGAGTACGCCAAGTTCATCCGTCCCTCGGAACTCGGGCGCATGGCGCGAAATGCGGAACTGTCCGTGGAACAGATCGTCGGGATGAGCTACAACCCCTTCTCGAGGGTCTATTCGCTGGGCGCCGACACGTCCGTCAACTACATCATGCATTGCCTGCGCTGAGAGTGCCATGGCGCCCCGGATGCTGTCCCCCGCCACGCCGCCGTTCCCGAGTCCATGATCCGGGCGGTGCTCTTCGACCTGGACGGCACCCTGGCCGACACCGCGCCGGACCTGGGCTCGGCGCTCAACCGGCAGCGCACGGCGCGGGGGCTGCCCGCCCTCCCCATCGCGGAGATCCGCCCCCACGCGTCGGCCGGCGCCCGGGGCCTCCTCAAAGTCGGATTCCAGATGGATCCTGATGCTCCCGGATACGACTCCATGCGTGAGGAATTCCTCGCCTTCTATGCCGAGCAGCTATGCCGCGACACGCGACTGTTTCCCGGGGTCGAGCAGCTCCTGGACGGGCTGGAAGCCTGGGGATTGCGCTGGGGTGTGGTCACCAACAAGCCCGCCCGCTTCACTCTTCCCCTGCTGGACCTCCTGGGAATCGGCAAGCGCGCCGCCTGCGTCGTGAGCGGCGACACGACCCTCCATCCCAAGCCCCACCCCGCGCCCCTCCTCGCCGCCAGCGAGGCCCTCGGCCTCGCTCCCCAGGAATGTCTGTACGTGGGGGACGACCGCCGTGACGTGGAAGCCAGCAGCGCCGCCGGCATGCCTTGCATCGTCGCTTCCTACGGTTACCTGGGAAACGGCAGCGATCCCGCGGACTGGGGGGCCGCCCGCATGGTGGCTTCTCCGCTGGATCTCCTCCAGCTGATTCCCGGCTGGTAGAATACC
>DKBC01000091.1 GCA_002451065.1 Betaproteobacteria bacterium UBA6910 | reverse complement strand
CTGGGCATGATGGTGATGATCTCGGCGAACCACTTCCTGACTCTGTACCTGGGCCTGGAACTGCTTTCGCTCAGCCTGTATGCCATGGTGGCGCTGCAGCGGGAATCCGCTGTTGCCACCGAGGCAGCGATGAAGTATTTCGTGCTGGGCGCGCTTGCTTCGGGCCTGCTGCTCTACGGCATGTCCATGATGTACGGTGCCACTGGGAGCCTCGAGATCAGCCGAGTCGGCGAAATCATTGGGGGTGGCGAGGCCAACCGGACGGTGCTTGTGCTCGGCCTGGTGTTCATTGTTTCGGGCCTTGCATTCAAGCTCGGGGTGGTCCCGTTCCATATGTGGATCCCGGATGTCTACCAGGGCGCACCGACGGCCATGACATTGTTCGTCGGCTCCGCGCCCAAGCTGGCGGCGTTCGCGTTCTTCATGAGGTTGCTGGTGGAGGGGCTGCAGCCCATGCTTCACGACTGGCAGGGCATGCTGATCCTGATGGCGGTGCTCTCCATGGGCATAGGAAATATCGCTGCAATTGCCCAGACCAATATCAAGCGGATGCTCGCGTATTCGACCATTTCGCACATGGGTTTCCTGCTTCTGGGAATTTTGTCGGGAAACGAGAACGGCTATAGCTCCGCCATGTTCTACGTGGTCGTCTACGTACTCACCACGCTGGGGTCTTTCGGCATCATCATGCTCCTGTCGCGCGAGGGATTCGAGTCCGAGAATCTGGAGGACTTCAAGGGGCTGAACCGCCGCAGCCCCTGGTACGCCTTCATCATGCTGCTGATCATGTTCTCCTTGGCGGGGGTGCCGCCGCTGGTTGGCTTTTACGCCAAGCTGTCCGTGCTCCAGGCGGTGCTCAACGCCGGCTACCTTTGGCTGGCGGTGGTGGCAGTTGTGTTTTCCCTGGTGGGCGCCTTCTACTACCTGCGGGTTGTCAAGCTCATGTACTTTGACGAGCCGGTCCAGGATGCGCCCATCAGTCCCCAGGCGGACGTGCGCTTCCTGCTTTCCGCGAACGGGCTCGCCGTGCTTCTCTTCGGTCTGCTCCCGCAGCCGGTGATGTGGTTATGCGACTACTCCATCCGGCACTCCCTTTGACACCCTGAGCCGCGCGCCGAATTTCCTGCCCTTGGCAAAACCCGAGCGGGATCTCACTGAAAAGACTCTCGCCTCCCACATCCGTTTCCAGGGCCGGCTGCTGGTGGTCACGGAGGACGAGGTGGAACTGGCTGACGGCCGGCGGTCGACTCGCGAGTATATCCGGCACCCCGGCGCGGTCGTTGTGGTCGCGGAGGACGACGATGGCGCGGTAATCCTGGAACGCCAGTGGCGGCATCCGTTGGGAGCTGCAATGATCGAACTTCCCGCGGGAAAGATCGATTCCGGCGAGGAACCGCTGGCGTGCGCCAGGCGCGAGCTTCAAGAGGAAACCGGCTACGCGGCGTCACAGTGGCGGGAGCTTGCCACGCTGCATCCGTGCGTCGGCTACTCGGATGAGCGGCTGATCCTGTTTCTCGCGCAGGGGCTGACCCAGACGGGGGCCCGCCCGGATGACGGCGAGCATCTGGAGGTGTTTGCGCTGCCCCTCACCGAGGCCGTGACCTGGGTCGAGGAAGGCAGGATAACGGACGCTAAGTCCGTGGTCGGCCTGCTCTGGACGGATCGGCTGCGCCGGGGTGATTGGCCCGCGGTGCCTGAAGGGTGACCTAATTGAGGCGGGACTGGATGCTCGCCTTGGCTGGCTGCGCGGCAACGCCGCTGAGCGGGGCGGGCCGCTGAAATAGGTAGCCCTGCCCGTACTCGGCGTTCATCCCCTTGAGCGCGTCCATCACGTCCTGCGTTTCCACCCATTCCGCGATGACCTGCTTGTTCATTTCCCGGGCGACGTCGCATAGCGCCTTGACGAAGATGCGGTTGCCTTCGTCCTTGGCGAGGTCCCGCACCAGCGTGCCGTCGATCTTAAGGTAGTCGACGTCGAACCGCTTCAGGAAGTAGAAGGAGCTGAATCCTGCGCCGAAGTCGTCAAGCGCGAAACGGCAACCCATTTCCTTGAGCAGGCGGATGAAGGCGAGGGTCACATCCACCTCCGACATGGCCGCAGTTTCCGTAATCTCGAACACCAACTGATTCGGGTTGACCGTGCTTTCCTGGAGCATGCGGTGCATGCGCCTGACCCACTGCTGGTCGGAGATGCTGGCCCGGGAGAGGTTCACGAAATAGCGCAGCTTTTTGCCTTGCTCGCCGTGTGAGGTGATGTGCTTGAGCAGCTTTTGGACGACGGCGAAGTCGATTTCCTGGACCATGCCGAGGGACTCTGCAACCTCTATGAAGTCCGCCGGCGGGATGACGCGGCCGTCCTCCTCCTGAATGCGGACCAGGATTTCGTGATGCACGGGTTCCCGCCCCGCAAGACGGACCACGGCCTGCGAGTAAAGCACGAGCCGATCCTCGTCGAGCACCTCGCGCAGCTTTTTCGCCCAGTGCACCCGCCGGTGAGTGCTGCGCAGATTGCTGCCTTGATCCTGGTCATAGAGCACGAAGCGGTTCCGGCCGAAGTCCTTGGCCTGGTACATCGCGATATCCACGTTGGACAGAAGCCCGGTTATGTCGCTGCCATGGAAGGGGTAGAGCGCGATGCCGATGGATACCGTGATATTGGAGAAACGGCGATGGCCCGAGGGCTGGAACTTGTAATGGCGAACGGCGTCCAGCACTTTTTCTGCTACCTGCACCGCTTCCTTGCGCAGGCACTCGGGCAGGTGAACCGCAAACTCGTCTCCGCCGATACGGTAGAGATGGCCGTCAAACTCGCGCATTACCTCGCGCAGCACGCCTGCGACGCCCATGATGAGCTGATCGCCGGCGCGGTGTCCGAAGTTGTCGTTGATGTACTTGAAGTGATCAATGTCAAGAAACAGTACGGCTCCGACGTGCCCGGTCTCAAACGCGGCCTCGACGGCCTGCTGCAGGCTGACTCGGTTGGGGAGGTCGGTGAGAGGGTCGTGCTTGGCTAAATGTTCAATGCGGAGCGCCGACAAGTGCTGCTCCGTCAGGTCGCGGGCGGTTCCTCGGATCCCGATCTGCTGCCCGGCCTCGTCACGTGCGATGCGGGCGTTGATGCCGATCCAGCGGTCGCGGCCATCCGTGCGAATTATGTGGGTGAGATAGTTGCGCACCTCGCCCTTGTTCCGAAGGTGGGAGAAGTACCGGCGATTAGACAGGTGCGTGGGTCTAGCTTCGAAATCGAAGAAACAGCGTCCCACCATGTCCTGGGGCGGGAGCCCGAAGATGTCCTGCGACGCCTCGTTGAGATACGTGAACTTTCCGATTCCGTCGGTGGCGAAGATCAGGTCGTGCGAGGTCTCCACAAGATCGCGGTAGCGGTTTTCGCTGTCCAGCAGGAGTTGGATAATGCGCCGCTTTTCCTTGAGATCCTTCTTGACGGCGGTCAACTCGTCGGAATGCTTTTCCAGGGGATTCGCCACATAGGACTCGGCAAGGCGGTCGATGACTTCCCTGGGATAGCGCCTATGTCCCCCGGTGGTACGCCGCGCCACCAGCATGCCCTGGGCATCCCAGCGCCGCAGCTTCTGAATGGGAATGCCCAGCTTCACCGACGCTTCCTGGACGCTGTATTCCTGAGACTCTTCCGACATCGGTCCTCCTCCCAACCCCCTCAAGAGGGACAGGCTGCGCGCCCGCCCCACAGGCCTCGTAACGCCTTTCTTGTCAATGTACCTGGGTTGACGCCAGCATATCGGTCTGGCGCGCCACCAGCTTCTGCATCAGCTTGATGTCCCGCGTACTAAGGCGTAGGGCAGTATCCACCCATATGCGCACGACATCCATCAGCTCGGAGTAGGCGACCGGCGCCACACGCCTCCTGACGGCTCCCAGCCCGGCCAGCCCGTTGCGGCTGCGGGCCCGGCGCCTGATCAGGGCCTTCACCTCAGCCTCGCCCTGGCCATCCTCGACCACCGCATCCACCACCCCGTACGTAAGCATATCATCGGCACCGTACACCTTGCCACTGCCAATCAGCTCGCATGCTACCTTGTCCCCCACCTTGCGGGACAGGAAAGAATAGGCCCCCATGCCGGGGAACATATTGAAGAGGACCTCGGGGAAGCCAAAACGGGCGCTTTTCTCGGCAATTATGATCTCGCTGGACAGGGCGCCCTCGAACCCGCCCCCCAGGCATTCCCCCTGGACGAGGGCAATGGTGGTGACCGGAAGGTCGTGGCAGACATAGTTGCGATATTGCACATCCACGCAGGCGCGCCCGTAGCGAAGGAGCCCGTCCCGGTCCCGGGTCTCGATCAACCGGATGAACAGATCGAGATCACCGCCCAGGTTAAAGACTCCGGCCACATCGGATGCTATGACAACGTATTCAATTGGATGCTCCTCGGCTTGATCGAAGATTCGAGCATCCGAGGTGCGGAGAAAGTCGCAGTAGCGGAGCAGATCCGAGAGCAGCTGGGGATTAAGGCAGGGGCGCGGGGCGGGGCTCCATCGGGACCATATGGCGTTGGTATTCCTGTCGAAGTTCACACGGAGCTGGGGAGAATACGAGTATTCGATGCCGCCGTCGATGGCTCTCCCGACGAGACCCGCCGGTGCGCGAAGCAGTTCGGGCGAGAGGTGCATGTCCATGGTGAAACCTCCTATGAAGTTTAGTTATGACAAATGCAAAGTCTACATATTGGGCCGAGAAAAATTCCCAATCAATTAACAATTTAACGCCAATACCAAAATTAACGCAAATCTTCGGTTTTGTAAGTTTCAGGCAGTTTTTTGCGTTGTGCAGTGCAACTCAATCACCCCGAGTTTGGTTGGATATCGGGGGCGGGCGGAGCCTTGCGGAAAGGCCAATTTCCGGTCGGGGGCGTCACCCTGCGGCACAGGCGCGGCTCACTGGCACCGCAGGGCTCCGCTTCAGTGAAGGTGCCATCGAATGACCGCAGGCGGGGGCGGAATCCAAGTACCTGCCGAAGTTGGACAATCGGGGTTATGTGCCGGGCCGTGGTGTTAAAAGTGAGGGACGCAGTCGTAGTTCCCAGGCCGCGGGCCGGGAACGACGGCGTCCCGGAATTGGGTGGTCATCGTCGTTTTCGGTACGGTTGCAGCATTGGCCAAACCTCAACCGACCGAAAGGAGTATCACGATGACCAGCGACAGGTTGGCACTGGTCGAGCTCATTGAGAAGGGGCCCGACCTCGATTTGTTGCGCGAGATGATCGGGTGTGTCGCGCAGCGGCTCGTGGACGTCGATGTCCCGGCCCTGTGCGGAGCGGGCTACAGCGAACGGGGGCGCAGCGGGCCAATCCGCGGAATCGCCAGCGGGAGCGTGACTGGGAGACCTGCGCCGGGCGGTACCGTGCACGAACGCGAAGCTGCGCTACGGGAGCTACTTCCCGGGGTTCCTGCGTCTTGCAGTAGGACGGTGATCCGCGGCCATAATGCGGCCAGAGACCACGGACCACGAAACCATATTTCCGATGCTCGCACCGGACCAGGTCATTCCGGCCCGGGGGGACGCGCATTACTGCGGCGACCAGGAAAGGCTGAGCACATGATGGCCGAAGCCGCTGGGACGTCAACGTCCGCGAGTCCCGGCGCCGCTACGGCCGCCAGCATGAGGATTCAGAAGCCGATGCGGGCAGGGTGCCGCCGCCCCTCCCGCGGAGTTGGATGCCGCCTTCCGCCTGGGCCCGTCGCCCCCCGGGGGCCCACGCTCATCCCGCGGCGCGAGGCCGTGGAATCTCCGGCGCCTCGCCGCGCTTGAAGACCATGAGGGTACGCTTGAAGGTGATGACCACGGTGCCATCCTGCTTATAGCCCGTGGTCCTGACCGTCACGATGCCGATGTTGGGGCGGCTCCTGGACTCGCGCTTCGCGATCACTTCCGATTGGGAGTAAATGGTGTCGCCTTCGAACACGGGAGCGGGGAGCCGCACTTCGTCCCAGCCGAGGTTGGCGAACACGTTCTGGGAAACATCGGTGACGCTTTGGCCGGTCACCAGCGCCACCGTGAACGTCGAATCCACCAGCGGCTGGCCGAATTCCGTTTGCGCCGAGTAATGAGCGTCAAAGTGAATGGGCGCCGTGTTCTGGGTCAGGAGCGTGAACCAGATGTTGTCGGTGCGGGTGATGGTACGCCCGAGGGGGTGAGGATAGACGTCACCCACCTCAAAGTCCTCGAAAAACCGGCCGCGCCAGCCCGGCTTTATCGTCATGGTCAACTCCCTTGGCGAGCAGCCCCGACCGGGCCGTTGCCCAATCTTAGCCTCTTGAAAAGAGACCGCAAACCCCCATAAATTGCGGGTTATCTCCGGGAGGGAAGGCCACATGGAAAACACGTCGACGCGGGAACACCTGCAGTTTCAAGCCGAGGTTCGGCAACTGCTGGATCTCATGATTCACTCCTTGTACAGCAACAAGGAGATCTTCTTGAGAGAGCTCATTTCCAACGCCTCGGATGCCTGCGACAAGCTGCGTTTCGAAGCACTGTCGGACCCCGCTTTGTTCGAGGACGATGCCGAACTCGGAATTCGAGTGGTATACGACAAGGCGACTCGCACCATTACCGTTTCCGACAACGGGATCGGGATGTCGCGACAGGAAGTGATAGAGAACATTGGCACCATCGCGCGCTCCGGGACGCGGGAGTTCTTTTCCCGGCTCACCGGCGACCAGGCCAAGGATGCCCACCTTATCGGGCAGTTCGGCGTCGGCTTCTATTCCTCGTTTATCGTGGCGCAACAGGTGACCCTGGTTACCCGGCGCGCCGGGGTCGGCGCCGAACATGGGGTCAAGTGGGAATCCAGTGGGGAGGGGGATTACACCTTGGAAACGGTTGAAAAGCCGAAGCGGGGCACCGAGGTGATCCTGCACCTGCGGGAAGGGGAGGATGACCTGCTGGTCGGGGCCCGCCTCAGGGAGATCATCCGCAGGTACTCGGACCACATCCAGATGCCCATCCTCATGCGAAAGGAGGAATGGGACAAGGACAAGCGAGACTATGTTCCGGCGGGCAGCGACGAAACGGTCAACCAGGCCAATGCCCTCTGGGCTCGTCCCAAGGGCGAAATTTCCAGGGAGGACTACGAGGCGTTCTACAAGCACGTAGCCCATGACTTCGAGCCCCCGCTGGGTTGGGTACATGCCAAGGTGGAAGGCACGAAGGAGTACACCCAGTTGCTGTATATCCCGTCCCACGCGCCATTCGATCTCTTGGACCGGGAACACCGGCATGGCGTGAAGCTATACGTGCGCCGGGTGTTCATCATGGACGACGCCGAG
>DKBC01000330.1 GCA_002451065.1 Betaproteobacteria bacterium UBA6910 | reverse complement strand
CTTGCCGTGGTCCACGTGGCCCATTACGGTCACCACGGGCGCGCGCGGCTCCAGCTTCGCCTCGCCCGCCGCCTCGGCCTCGGCCAGGTAAGCCTCCGGATCGTCGATCTTGGCGCGCTTGGCGACATGGCCCATCTCCTCCACCACGACCATGGCGGTGTCCTGGTCCAGGACCTGGTTGATGGTCACCATGGTGCCCAATTTCATGAGCGCCTTGATCAGCTCGGCCGCCTTGACCGACATCTTGTGGGCCAATTCGCCCACCGTGATGGTCTCGGGGACCAGCACGTCGTGCTTGACCGGCTCGACGGGCGCCATGAACGCGTGGGTTCCAGCGTGGTCCTCGGCCGCCCGGTGGCGAGGCATCTTCAAATGGCGCGCACGGCCGAAGGAATCGTCGCCGCGGGTCTTGATGGTGCGGCGATGGATCGACTCGTCCGCGTAGATAACTTCCTTCTTCTTAGGCTTCTTCTCGGGCTTCGCCTCGCCGGGCCTGGCTGCGGGCTTGTGCAGGGTGCCGGTAGCCGCCTTCACTTCCACCGCCGCCTCGGGCGCGGGGGCCGGCGCGGCCTCCGCCGGCTTCTCCGCAGCGGGAGCCGCTTCCTCGGACTTCGCTTCCTCGGCCTCCGCCTTCTTGCGTGTGGTGCGTTTCTTCTTCTTCTCGGCAACGTCGGCGGCCTGGCGCGCGGCCAGTTCCGCCTGCTTCTTCGCCTCTTCCTCGCGCAGCCGCACCTGCTCCTCGTCGATCACCGGCGCGGCCGGCGGCGGCGGAGCCTCAGGCTCGGCAGCCTCGCGCTTCATCAGCACCCGCTTCTTGCGCACTTCCACTTGGATGGTGCGTGACTTCCCGGTGGCGTCAGCCTTCTTGATTTCGGCCGTCTGCTTGCGGGTAAGCGTAATCTTGCTCTTGGATTCCTTTGCGCCATGCATGCGGCGAAGATATTCCAGCAGCTGCGTCTTGTCGGCTTCGGTCAGCGTGTCCTTCTCGAGCTTCTTTTTCACGCCCGCAGCGTTGAGCTGCTCCAGCAGCAGCGCCGGAGGCAGCCCAAGTTCCTTGGCAAGTTGTTCGACGTTCATCTGCGCCATGCGAATACCCCTAGGTTGCTTATTCCTCGGCGAACAATGGCGCCCGGGCCGTCATGATCAGGTCCTTGGCGCGCTCCTCGTCAAGGCCGGTCAACTCAGTGAGCTCATCCACGGCCAGGTCCGCCAAATCCTCGGTGGTGTTGATGCCCTTGGACGCGAGCAGTCGCGCAGTCTCGACGTCCATCCCCTCGAGGTTCATTAGATTCTCCAGGTCCTGTTCCATGTGCTCCTCGGTAGCGATGGCCTCGGTGAGCAGCGTGTTGCGGGCCCTGGCCCGCAGCTCGTTCACGGTGTTCTCGTCAAAAGCCTCGATTTCCAGCATCTCGTTGAGCGGCACGTAGGCCACTTCCTCCAGGCTGGTAAAGCCCTCCTCGATCAGAATGTCGGCCACCTCCTGGTCCACGTCGAGCTTCTCCATGAACAGGCCGCGGAGCTTGCCGCTTTCCTCTTCCTTCTTGGACTCGGCATCCTGAACGGTCATGATGTTGAGCTCCCAGCCCGTCAGTTCGGAAGCCAGGCGCACGTTCTGCCCACCGCGGCCAATAGCCTGGGCCAGCTGCTCCTCGTCCACCACCACGTCCATGCTGTGGGAATCCTCGTCCACCACGATGCTGGTGACTTCGGCGGGCGCCAGCGCGTTGATCACGAAGGTCGCCGGGTCCGCGTTCCACAGAATAATGTCCACGCGCTCTCCCGCCAGCTCCTGGGTCACCGCCTGAACGCGCGAGCCGCGCATGCCGACGCAGGTGCCGATGGGATCGAGGCGCGGGTCGTTGGACTTGACGGCGATTTTGGCGCGCACACCGGGGTCGCGGGCCGCCGCCTTGATCTCCAGCAGCCCTTCCTCAATTTCCGGCACCTCCAGCTCGAACAGCTTTACGATAAATTCGTTGGCGGTGCGCGACAGGATTAACTGCGGCCCCCGCGCCTGGCGGTCCACCTTGTGCAGGAACGCCCGCACCCGATCGCCGGTCCGCAGGTTCTCCTTCGGTATCATCTGGTCCTTGGGCAGGACCGCCTCCACCCGGCCGGACTCGATGATGGCGTTGCCGCGCTCCATGCGCTTGATGGCGCCGGTTACCAGGTGCTCCTTGCGCAGCAGAAAGTCGTTCAAGATCTGCTCCCGCTCCGCGTCGCGGATCTTCTGCAGGATAACTTGCTTGGCGGCCTGGGCCCCGATGCGGCCGAACTCGATGGGCTCCAGGGGCTCCTCGATGTAGTCGTTCACCTGCAGGTTCGGGTCGCGCTCGTGAGCTTCACTGATCCCGATCTGGTGCGGCGGAAACTCGACCTCGGCGTCCTCGACCACCTGCCAGCGGCGGAAAGAGGAGTAATCGCCGGTATTGCGATCGATTTCAACCCGAACTTCCACCTCGTCGCGAAAGCGCTTCTTGGTGGCGGAGGCAAGCGCCAGCTCCAGGGCACCGAATACGATGTCCTTGGCGACATTTTTCTCGCGCGACAGCGCGTCCACCAGCATCAACATTTCCCGATTCATCACTGTCTCCAGAACCAATCCCTTCAGCGGCCTCCCGAGCGCTTCTTGCGCGGAGCGGCTCCCAGTTCATAGGCGGGAACCAGCCTCGCCTTTTCCACGTTCGCAAGGTCGAGGCGCAAAGTGTTGCCGTCCACTTCCAGGTCCAGGACGCCTTCCGTGGCGCCCCGCAGCACGCCGGTGAACTTGCGCTGCCCGTCCCGCGGCACCCGCAGTTGCACCTTGGCCGTTTCACCGATGAACCTGACGAAATCGGCCGCCTTCTTGAGCGGCCGATCCATGCCCGGCGAGGAAACCTCCAGCCGGTCGTAGTTCACGTTTTCCACAGCCAACAGCCGGGTCAGGTGGTTGCTGACGAAAGCGCAGTCGTCCACCGTGATCCCGCCCTCCTTGTCGATGAAGACTCGGAGCAGCCGACCATAGTTCGACTGTTCCACGTCCACCACCTCGTACCCCATGCCTTCCAGGGTGCGCTCAAGCAGGGCGTTCAAGTCCATGGTCCCGCCACAAACAAAAAATGGGCTCGAAGCCCATCCCTGTTCAAAACAGACCGCGATTCTAGCAAGAAATCTAGTTGTTTGAAAGGGTTTGCATGCGCCGGCGGGCCCGAACGGGCCTTCCGCCGCGCGCCACCGGTAGTGGTGGCCCGGGACCCGGTTACAGAAGTCAACTATCTAAGAAATAATGATTTTTGGCCGGACTCAGCGCGAGCAGCCGGGTTCCGGCATAATTTGGCACAATTTTCACTTTCCTCCGCCCTATGGCCAATCCCAAGAACAAGACCGCAGCGCAGCAAAAAAAGCAGGAAGCGGCTGTTTCCAACTTCATCCGCCAAGTGGTGGACGAGGACTTGCGTAATGGAAAGTACGCCGGCCGCAAGTGGGCCGGACGCCCCGGCCTGCGGGCCGACCACGAAGCCGGCGACCCCGACCCCGCGAAGATTCGGACCCGCTTTCCGCCGGAGCCGAA
>DKBC01000193.1 GCA_002451065.1 Betaproteobacteria bacterium UBA6910 | reverse complement strand
CATGGCTCCATGAACAGGAGAAGGGAAGAAAATGGCGAAAGGCAAAGACAAGGGCAAGAGGGAAGAGAAGAAGAAACCCCAAGACAAGAAGAAACCCAAGCCAGACAAGAAGTAGCACCCGGCAGCAGAGACCGGAATGGAGATTCCTCACCGCCAGCTCAGCGCCGAGGCCCTGCGAGGCGTGATCGAGGAGTTCGTGACGAGGGAGGGGACCGACTACGGCGCGGTGAGCGTCTGCCTCCCTGAAAAGGTGCGACAGGTCCGGGAGCAACTGGACCGAGGAGACGCCCTCCTGGTCTACGACCCAGAGACCAGCACCTGCAACATCATCCCGGCTGCCGGGCCGCGGCGCTCCTCGGCTTCACCAGCAGCCTCACGCTGACTCTCATACGGCAAGGTCGAACCCGCCCAAAGGACTCGATGTTCTCTTTCGACCGCCTTCCTTAGGGCGCCGTGCGGAAAGCAGCCCCTTCGAAGCATCTCTGAGCACACCCGAGCACTTGTCGTTCGACTCAACAGATCAAGACCTCGCGTGGACATCCTTCTCCCCAGGGCTTGCGGTCCTGTGCAAGGCGTGAGCACCGTCTGGAGAGGGCTTCGATTCGCGTCCATTTCCGGCGCCCTTTGCGGCGCGGTTTCGGTGTGGCGGGCATCTTGTCGTCTTGGCCAAGAATTGTCTTCTCCATCTTTTTGAGCGTACCGTGTCCGCTACCCGGCCGACCGGTCCGCTTCGTGCATCGCCTTCCACGGGGCGGGCCGTCGTGCGTCAGGGGTGAACGAAACCGGAGCGAGCGCAGGGCGGCTGCGCCGAGCAAGGAGGAGGAATTGCGCGACATCTCGATCGGTCGGATATTCAGGGCGTTTCTCTGGATCGGCCTCACCGGCATCGGGGGCGGACGGATCGCCTACCTTTATGACGACCTGGTAGAGCGCCGCCGTTGGCTCACCCGGGATGAGTTCCTGCCGGGCTTTGCGCTCTGCAATCTCCTGCCGGGCCCCACCTTCACGAACATCTCCGTCTTTTTGGGCCAGAATCTGCGGGGGCGGGCAGGGGCGATCCTCGGGCCCCTCGGCGTTCTCCTGCCGGGCGTGGTCTCGATCCTGATTCTCGGCGCCGTCTACTTCAGCTTCGGCATGAGCCCGGCACTGAATGCCGTGTTGCGCGGGATGGGGGCCGCAGTGGCAGGCTTCATCTGCGTCATCACGGCAAAGATGACGCGGGGAGTCTTCCAGGGCCGCGGCCGCAGCGGAATCTGGATCGCGGCGGTTACCTTCATCGCCGTCGGCCTGTTTCGGCTCAACACCTTCCTGGTCGTGTTCGTGACGGGCGCAATCAGCCTCTGGGTCCACCGGCCCCGGCAAGAGGCCCAGCAACCGGCAGTTGAGGGCGCGCCGTGACCACGCTGCTCCTCATCGCGTGGTGCTTCCTTCGTCTGAGCTTGCTCTGCGTGGGGGGCGGGTGGAGTTCGATTCCCGAGATGCAGCGCCAGGCGGTGTCGGTGTATGGCTGGTTGACCGCCCGCGAGTTCGTGGACGGTCTCGCCCTCTCCCAGATGACGCCGGGCCCGGCCATGCTGGTCGTGACTTTCATCGGCTACCGGGCGGGAGGATTCGCCGGCGCATTTGTGGCCACCGCCGCCATGTTCCTGCCGACCTGCCTCTTGACCTGGGGCCTCGCGCACTCCTGGGGGCGTTGGCGCACGAAGCCGTGGGTCCTGGCCGCCGAGCGCGCGCTGGCGCCCCTGAGCGTCGGGTTGATGGCCGCCGGCGTCTACACGGTGGGAAGGGCGGCCGTCACCGATACCCGGACGGCGATCTTCGCCGCCCTAGCCGCTCTGGTCATCTCCCGTCGCTGGCTTCCCCCCGTGGTCGTGTTCCTTGCGGCTGGAGCGGTGGGCTGGGTCTTAGCAGCCTAGCCCGACAGGGACGTCTCAGGGCGAGGTCGCGTCCTTCCCCTGCCCCCGGGTCGGTGGCCGAAACGGCAAGACGACAATCCCATCCGCCGCGAGTATCAGCAAAAGGTAGAGCGCGACAGGGCAGCGCTGGATGAGTTGCGTCTCGATAGACGGCAACTTCACGCCGAGGAGGCACAGTGGACCCGGCGGCACCTGTTGCTGGTGGAAAAGGGGGTGGTGATCGATGCCTTTCACCAGGGGATCCTCAGTCAGTCCATCCAGGAGAAACTGCTCGCGGACATCGACGCGCAGTTGCTGGGTCTCGAATCGGGAGAACCGGGAAAGTCGCTCGAGCCGGGACAGTGATTCCCTGGCGCCTCTCGGCCGCCACGCTGAGAAGGAAATCAGGGTTGTGCTGGAATGGGGAACCTGGCTGCGTCTCCGGCAACTGATAGACGGCGTCTGGGAGCCCTCGGAACAAACTTCCTCTTCCCCTCCCGGCCTGTCCCGAGTTGGGTTGCTTGCCCTCACTTTTTCCATGCTTGTTCAGATTCTGAGGTGTCCGGGAATGTTCCGGGTGTGCGGGCTGGTGGGGGTCGGGGCCTTGCCCCGCCTGCGCGCTTGCGCCGGAAGCACAAGGGATGGAGCCTCGAAGACATCGGGGTGCACTGGCGCGCGGGAACGCATCTGCGTGAAATGGCCTCGTCGACGAGAGGCGTTGGAGGAGAGTCATGACCGAATCGAGCCATGCCCCCGGAGGGCCCGGGAGCCCCGCGCGCTGGACCTCGAGTGCCAAGAGCGGCGTGGGCACGTCGCTCTCCCGTGCAAGCCGCGTCTGGTTCACGATCAGCCACGGCATCCTAAACGAAATCTATTACCCCCGTGTCGACCAGGCCTGCACGCGTGATCTGGGCTTCATCGTCACCGACGGCCGTGAGTTCTTCTCCGAGGAAAAGCGCCATGCCTCATCCGCGGTGACATATCCCGTTGCAGGCGTTCCGGCCTACCATCTGGCGAACACCTCACGGGAGGGACGGTACCGCATCGAGAAGGACATCATTGCGGACCCCCGCAGGGACGTCGTGCTGCAGCGGACCCGCTTTACTGCCCTCCTGGGAAGCCTGGGCGACTATCACCTCTACGTTCTCCTGGCGCCGCACCTCGGCAACCACGGCGCCGGCAATACCGCATGGGTGGGCGATTACAAGGGCGTGCCCATGCTCTATGCGGAGCGCGACGGAAATGCTCTGGCGCTGGCATGCTCGACGAAGTGGCGCAAGCGTTCCGTCGGTTTTGTCGGGGTATCCGACGCCTGGCAGGATCTCGCGCGCCACAAGCTCATGACCCGAGAGTACGCGCGCGCCGAGAACGGCAATGTGGCGCTGTGCGGAGAAGTCGACCTGGCCGCAACCCAAGGCACGTTCCTTCTCGCCCTGGGGTTCGGCGGCAATTCCTCGGAAGCAGCAAATCGTGCCCTGTCGAGCCTCTACGACGGGTTCGAGTCTGCGCAGGGCCAATACATCGGCGACTGGAAGGCGTGGCAGCGGGCCCTGCCGGATATCGACGGAGCCGAGGCGGACAACCAAAGCCTGTTCCGGGTCAGCACCGCGGTCCTCCGCACTCACGAGTCGAAACGCTTTCCCGGCGGTCTGATCGCGAGCCTTGCCATCCCCTGGGGTTTTTCCAAAGGCGATGACGATCTCGGCGGATACCACCTTGCGTGGCCGCGGGACCTGGTCGAATCCGCCGGAGGTCTCCTGGCCGCTGGGGCGCGGGAAGACGTGCACCGAGTGCTTCACTATCTTCAGGTCACGCAGGAAGCGGACGGATACTGGCCGCAGAACATGTGGCTCGACGGCACGCCGTACTGGAGCGGCATCCAGAGCACCTCAAGCTCCGCCGCTCGCTGCGCGACGGGCGCGTGTTCGACATGCCCCCGCAGACCTGGACCCGCTACGCGGGCAAGGCGCCCGCGCCCCCGCGCGCGGCCTGGCGCTTCAACCACAAGCGCCGGGACCTGCCCGCGGGCCGCTGGCTTCGGGTCGAGCTCCCGGCGGCGGCCGTCGTCCACTGGAGCGCCGACGGCTGGGCGACGGCGGGGG
>DKBC01000256.1 GCA_002451065.1 Betaproteobacteria bacterium UBA6910 | reverse complement strand
GCCGTCGCCGAACAGCACCGCGACATTGCGGTTATTCCAGTCCATGAACGGAGACACCATTTCCGCGCCCACCACCAGCGCGTTCTTCACCACCCCGGTGCGGATCATGGCGGTGGCCGTGGTCAGGCTGTAGAGGAAACTGGTGCACGCGGTATTCACATCCATGGACGCCGCCCGGTGCGCGCCAAGTTTCAGCTGCAACCCGGAGGCCATGTTCGGAACCTGCTCATCGTAGCTGCAGGATCCGAGCACGATCATTTCCAGGTCGCCGGCCTCGAGCCCGGCGCACGCCAGGGCCTGCGCCGAAGCCACGTGGGCCAAGTCGGTGAGCGGCACGTGGGATACGCGCCGCTCCCGGATTCCGGTGCGCGACGTGATCCACTCTTCGGTAGTGTCAAGAAAAGTGGAGAGATCCCCGTTCGAGAGGACGGCAGGGGGCATGCATTTTCCCCAGCCGGTAATCGCGGCATAAATCATGGCGGTCTCTCGGGTATGGTTCGCTCGATTCGAACTTTACCCGAAGAGGGAGGCTTTCGCTTCCCCGGGCGAAAGGCCGGTCCGCGCCGCGGACCCTCAGTTCATGACAATCGAATGCCTGGCGAATTGTCCGAGGCGATAGACCGTCGGGCTGGACCCGTCGCAGATCGCGGGTAACGGCAGAATCGGGCAGGGCCCCGGGCGGGTTCCGTCCGGCTGCAGCGTCCCGTCGTCGGTTGCTGCGCAAATGCCGCCACGGACCGGCCGGAACACCCACATCAGGTGGCCGCGGCGGGCTGCAAGATTCAGGAGATCGTCGGCGTCTGGCGCCTCGGCCACGACCATCTGATGTCCCTGAACTCCGAAGGGAAACGCGCCGAACCCCTGGAGATATTCCAGACCATCCCGGGATTCGGTCGGCTGGCGAATGCGGGAAGGACGGCAGACGCGCGCAAGATCCCAGGCGCCCAGTCGCCAGGCCGCTTCCAGCGCGGCCACATCCAGTTCCAGCAATCGGCTCCACCGGTCATTGAGTTGCAGGGCGGAACTGGGCACGGTCGCATAGGCCACCGCCTCCACCGCCGCCGTCTCGGTCAATCGCTCGCGCACCAGGCCATGCCAATGCAGGGTCACGATCACCGGGGTGTCCGGACAGGGCACGGCGGCGACGGTCACCGCCACGAGGGGAAGCCGCACCGCCTCAATTTGCTGCTCAACGCGATCCAGGATTCTTAACATTGTTGTCGGCCGAACATGTCTAACCTCTGGGAAGCAAGACGGGTGCCATCTGCGTTCCGAAGTGGCGCGCCATCTCCAACGGTGCCGCGCAATCGGGCTAAAAGTGTGAAAATCCGAACAAAACAGTCATCGTGCCGCCTTGCCAAACCGGAACCGATACGGATAACCTGCGCCGTGCCCTGGTGAGTTTCTGTGCCCGCATTGACGGGATTTCGGCGGCTGGGGGGCAGCTCCTGACAATTTTTGTCCAAACGTGGCAGGCGGCCAAAACCTTCTCTCCCGTTCCCTTTCCGCGGTCTGGCACCCATGCACCCAGATGAAGCTTCACGAGTGGGTGCCATTGGTGCCAATCGCCCGCGGTCGCGGCCCCTGGCTTTTCGATTTTGACGGCAANNCTCGAGCATGTGATCCTCGCCGGCTTCACCCACGAGCCGGTGGTGCAGTTGTCGGAGCGGCTGGCGCGAATCGCTCCTGCGGGGCTCGGCCACTGCTTCTACGCCGCCGACGGCTCTTCGGCGGTGGAGATCGCCCTCAAGATGAGTTTTCACTACTGGCGCAATGCCGGACGCCCGCACAAGACGGGTTTTGTGAGCCTCGCCAACGGCTACCATGGAGAGACACTGGGCGCTCTCGCCCTGGGGGATATTTCGCTGTTCAAGCGCACCTATGCGTCCTTGTTAACGAGGACCTCCCAGGTGCCGAGCCCGGACGGACGCAATGCTGAGCCCGGCGAGAACGACGAAGCATTTGCGCTGCGCTGCGCGGGGGCCCTGGAGCGGCATCTGGAAGCCCATCACGCGGAAACTGCGGCCCTGGTGCTGGAACCCCTGGTCCAGTGTGCCGGCGGCATGGGCATGTACCATCCCGCGTATTTGCGGCGATCGCGGGAACTCTGCAGCCGCTATGAGGTGCATCTGATCGCGGACGAGATTGCGGTCGGATTCGGCCGCACGGGCACCATGTTCGCCTGCGAACAGGCGCAAATCGCACCCGACTTTCTCTGCCTGTCCAAGGGGCTTTCCGCCGGCTACCTGCCGCTATCCGTAACCATGACCACAGACGCCGTGTATGGCGCCTTCTGGGACGACGAAGTGACCCGGGGCTTTCTCCATTCCCATTCCTATAGCGGGAATCCCCTCGCCTGCCGCGCGGCGCTGGCGAGTCTCGACATCTTCGAGCATGACTCGGTGCTGGACGCCAACCGCAGGCGGACGCGGGAACTCACTGACCTGGCGGCGCCCATCCGCGAGCACCCCGGCGTCAGGCATTTCCGCAACAACGGCATGATCTGGGCCTTCGACGCGGTTACCGCCGACCCCCATTTTTCGCGCAAATTCTTCCGCGAGGCCCTGAGTCATGAGCTGCTGCTGCGGCCCCTGGGCAGCACCGTGTATTTCATGCCTCCTTACGTCATCGGGCGTGACGAAATGGAGCTGCTGGTGTCCGGCACCCTGAGGACCCTCGACGCGCTGCGCGGGGATACGTGAAGCGCCCGTTCACCATCGTCTCCGGCGGGCAGACCGGCGTGGACCGCGGCGCCCTGGACGCGGCCCTGGAACGCGGCGTTGCCTGTGGCGGCTGGTGCCCGCGCCGCCGCCAGGCGGAGGATGGGCGCATCCCGGACCGCTACCCGTTGCGGGAGCTCGACGGCGGCTACGCCGCCCGGACCCTGCGCAACGTGGTGGACAGCGACGGCACGCTGCTCATCTATTTCGCGCGGCTGGAAGGCGGCACCGAGCAGACCCTGGTCCATTGCCTGCAGCACCGCAGGCCCTACCAGTTGCTGGACGCGTCGGTGGTGACGCCCCGGGAGGCAGGGAAGCTGGTCGCGAAGTTTGTGCAGGATCGCCGCATCCGCGTGCTCAACGTCGCCGGTCCCCGGGGAAGCAAACAGCCCCGGGGCCAAACCTACGCGCGGGATGCAATGTTGCATGCCCTCGACGCAATCGCCGGCTGATCCGGGCGCCGATGGACGCGCCTGCCCGGCGACGCTGGCGCCCGCCGCCCCCAGCAGTTAGGATGCGCCCTTTCCCAAGATACCCCAGAGGTTCCCGCCGTGTACCAGCTCGACCGTTTCGTCGCCCTCATCCGCCCGCGCCAGCCGTTCCTCGATTGGCTGCGCGGCCTTCCGGATTTCGAGGATCTGGAACTGACCCTGGAGCAAGTCCGGGGCGACTCGACGGCGCTGCTCATTCCCGAGTTCGACGACGACGACGAAGCGGTGGCGTTCGTCTACCGCATTTGGGATGAGGTGTTCGCGGCGGAGCTGGAGGCCTGGACGGAGGAGAAGGCGCTCTGGCCCCAGGGCAGGACCATCGAGATGTTCATGGAATGGTTCGACGTTGAGATTCATACCACGGTGGCGGAAGTCGAGGAATCCGACACCCAGACCCACTGATGAAGCTGACGATTCTGGGCGCGGCAGGCGAAGTCACCGGCTCCTGTTTCCTGGTGGAGACCTCGGCCGTCCGCTTCCTGGTGGACTGCGGCATGTTCCAGGGGGGGCGCGAGGCCGAGCGCAAAAACCGGGACGCGTTTGGGTTCGACGTGCGTTCCCTGGATTTCGTGCTGCTCACCCATGCCCACATTGATCATTCAGGGCTCCTGCCACGTCTCGCCGCCCTGGGCTTCAAGGGCCCGGTCCACGCCACGCACGCCACTGCCGATCTGCTCACGGTGATGCTTCCCGACAGCGCGTATGTGCAGGAGAAGGAGGCGGAGTGGGACACGCGCCATCGCCGGCGCGAAGGCAAGGCGCGCCGCACCGAGCGCGCCCCCCTCTACACGGTGGCTCAGGCCCAGGCCTGCCTCAAGCTGCTTCGGGGGCACGACTACGGAGTGGAGATACAACCCCATCCGTCCCTGCGCTGCGTATTCCGCAACGCAGGCCACATCCTGGGCTCGGCGATCCTGGAATTGCGCCTCGGCAGCGATGAGCGTGGCCGCAGGCTGGTGTTCTCGGGCGACCTGGGCCAGCCGGGGCATCCCATCGTGCGCGACCCGGAGCCGGTGGCCCAGGCCGACGTCCTGCTGGTGGAATCCACCTACGGCGACCGGCTGCACCGGAGCCTGCCGGAAACGCTCAAGGAATTGGTTTTTGCAGTCCGGGACACCCTCGAGCGCAAGCGCGGGAACATCATTGTCCCGGCATTCGCCCTCGGCCGCACCCAGGACCTCCTGTTTCTGCTGGCCGATCTCTACCGCAAGGGCGAGCTGCCCGATATGAACATTTACGTGGACTCGCCCATGGCCACCGCCGCCACGGAAATCACCCTGCGTCATGCGAACCTGTTCGACGAGGAAGCGTCCGATGTCATGCAGTGGCTGCGGCAGGCCAAGGGAAGCCCCAGGGTCAGCTTCGTGCAGGACGTCGAGGACTCCATGGCGCTCAACGATGTCCGGAGCGGCGCCGTCATCATCTCGGCCAGCGGCATGTGCGAGGCGGGGCGCATCAAGCACCATCTGCGCCACAACCTCGGCCGCGCCGAATGCACCGTGCTCATCACCGGGTTCCAGGCCCGAGGCACCCTCGGGCGGCGCCTGGTGGATGGCGCGCGCCGCGTGCGCATCTTCGGCGAGGAGATTCCCGTGCGTGCCGACCTCTACACCATCGGCGGGCTTTCCGCCCATGCGGACCAGGCCGGGCTCCTGGCCTGGCTCGGAAAGTTCCGGGCGCCGCCGCGCCGCACGTTCATCGTTCACGGCGAGGCGGACGCGGCCACGGCCTTCGCTGAATCGATCCGGAGCGGGCTGAAGTGGGACGTCACCATTCCGCAGCCCCACGCCACGTTTATGATTTAAGTTATGGGGGTGACGTCTTTTTGCCTTGTGCTCGCGCGGGTCGCCCGGGTGGTGCCGCCGGCATTCCTTGCCGCCACAGCGTTAGCTGCGGCCGCGGCGACCCTGCCGCAGGAGGTCTCGCAGGCCCTGCAGCGGGCCGAAGTCCCCTTGGACGATGTCTCCGTGTTCATCCAGGACGTGGATGCCTCCCATCCGCTGCTCGCCCACAACGCCGACCGCCCCATGAACCCGGCGTCCACCATGAAGCTGCTGACAACCTATGCGGCCCTGGAGTCCCTGGGCCCGGGGCACACCTGGAAAACCGAGGTCTACGCCGAGGAGCCGGTCAAGGACGGCGTGCTTCGCGGCAACCTCGTGATCAAGGGCTATGGCGACCCGCGCCTCGACCTGCAGAGCTTCTGGATGCTCACCCGCCAGCTCCGGCTCACGGGTCTCAAGGAAATCCGGGGCGACCTGGTGCTGGATGACTCCTACTTCGCCGCCGCCAACAGCGACCCCGGCGGGTTCGACAACCGGCCCTACCGCGCCTACAACGTGGGACCGGAGGCGCTGCTGGTGCATTACCGGGTGGTGGAATTGCGCATCGTGCCGGATCCGGAGAAGAACGCGGTGCGGGTGGTCGCCGATCCGGTACCCGGTCCGCTGACCCTGGTCAACAAATTGAGGCTCACCCATGGCCCGTGCAATGAGTGGCGCGATGCCCTGAAGGCCGAGATCCGGGGTGCGCCCGAGCCGGCGAGCGTGCGGCTCACCGGCACCTTCTCCACGCAATGCGAGGAGAAGAGCTACCTGCTCAACCTGTATGACAACAGCCGCTATATTCACGGCGTGTTTCGCGAACTGTGGACCGAGCAGGGAGGGCGTTTCTCGGGAGGGGTGCGCCGCGGTGAATGGACAGGCGAGGGCAAGCCGCTGGTCATGTACGAATCGCCGCCCCTGGGCGACATCGTGCGCGACATCAACAAGCACAGCAACAACGTGATGGCGCGGCAGCTGTTGCTCACCATGGGAGCGGAACTCGCAAGCGTGCCGGGCACCGTGGAAGGTGGGCGGGTGGCGATCCGGCGCTGGCTGGCGGACCGGGGAATGGATTTTCCCGAGTTGGTCATCGAAAACGGCTCCGGCCTGTCGCGGGTGGAGCGCATCAGCGCGCGGCACCTGGGGGAATTGCTGCTGGCGGCCTGGAAGAGCCCGTACATGCCCGAATTCATCGCCTCCCTGCCGATTCCGGCGGTGGACGGAACCATGAAGAAGCGCCTAAGCGGAAGCGACCTCGCCGGTCGGGCCCATATCAAGACCGGCCTGCTGGAAGGCGTCAAGACCGTGGCCGGATACCTGGTCGACAACCGCGGCCACCGCCTGGTGGTCGTGGCCTTCGTCAACAGCCCGCGGGCAGGCGCGAGCGAAGCAGCATTGGATGCATTGCTGGACTGGGTCTATCAGGCCGCTTCTGCCCCCCCGGCGCCAATGCCTGACCAACGATGAGCCTCGCCTGCCGCGTCGGCAAGCTTGCCCTGGCCGGCGCACTGTTCGTGGCCTTCGTGGAGTCCCTCAAGGTCGCCGTAAGCTGGTGGCGGGGCGGCCAGCCGCCGGCGCAATGGTGGGAATGGCTGGGGGTGGCCGCCCTACCCGTCCTGGTGTTTCTCTGGGCGCGGCACTACTCGATCTTTGGCAAGAAAGAACCGCGATGCCTGTTGCCGGAGGACGGCGGGCACAACCCCAGGCCCCTGGCGGGGCGCCGGTCAGGACGGTAACGGCATCGGCCGGCGGTCCTTGAGGTTGAGCCAGCCTCGAACGATGCGGTAAATCACCCAGATCCCGGCCCCGATCAACGGGATCCAGACAATCAGGAGCCCAACGACCGTCATTACCAGGAGGAGCGCCACGCCGAACCACAGCGCCCCAAACCAGAAAGTGCGGATTTGCCAGCGGAAATGGGATTCGAGCCAGGTTCCGCGCACCTCGTCCTGCCGCAGGTAATTGAGAACCACCGCCACGATGGACGGAATCCCGAACACGAAAGCCCCGATGATGGTCGCGGCGGAGGTGACCCCGATCAGGATGCTCAGGGCATGGAGGCCGTAAATAATGTGAGCCAGGGTCACGAGGCTGTCGTCCGGCGCGGGCACCGGCAGGTTAGTCTGATCCATGCGTTCGCTCTGCGTTGGGGCGCAAGGATGGTAGCACAGCGTGGATGAGGACAACGGGAGGGGGCGAATTCGTCTAAAATTGAAATGCAGTCAATCCATTCCCCACTCCACGGAGCCCTCCCATGCCAGACACCGAACCTGCTGTTTCTCAAGTCAACCGCGATAAATTGATTGCTGACGTCAAGGTGGTGCTCGCTGACGCGGAAGATCTGCTCCGCGCCACGGCTTCCATGACCGGTGACAAGGCCGCAGAGCTGCGCGAGCGCGCCGGGGAATCCATCAAGCGCGCCAAAGTCAGGCTCCAGGACGCCCAGGATGCCGCCGCCGAAAGGACCAGGGCCATGGCCAACGCCACGGACGATTATGTGCACGAGCATCCCTGGCAGGCGGTCGGCGTGGCGGCCGGCGTCGGTTTCCTGCTCGGGCTGCTGGTGGGCCGCCGCTAAGCCTCGCCCATGACCGATCCGGACGCCCCGGCGGGTCGCGGCCGGGAGGCGGGGCCGTTGCGCAGCCTGCTGTCCAGCGCATTGGGCTTGCTGCAATCCCACGTCGAGCTGGCGGGAGTCGAGTTGCAGGAAGAAAAAGAGCGCCTGCGCCAGGCGGCGGCGGTCGGAGTCCTCGCCGTGATCGGGCTCGGGATGGGACTCCTCATGTTCTCGGCGCTGCTGGTGGTTGCCTTCTGGGACAGCCACCGGCTGCTGGTTCTCGGTCTCCTCACCCTGGGTTACCTCGCCATCGGCATCGGCGCGGTCGCGTTCATGCGCCGGCGACTCTCTGACCAGCCCCAGCCCTTCGCCGCCACTCTCGCCGAGCTGGAAAAGGACCGTGAGCGCCTGAGGGGCCGCTCATGAGCATCCGGCTCAAGGAGCTGGCGCTGCGCAAGGAAGTGCTGGCGCTCAAGGCCGAGGCCCACCGCCTGGAAATCGAGCGGGACCTGCACCGCCTCGGCAGCGCCGTGCACGGCCTGACCTCGGGAATGAACGTTGTCCGCAGGCTGGCGGCGCGGCCAGTGCTCGCCTCGGCGGCGGGGGCCCTGGTTTCGAGAATCGGCATCGGGCGCATTCTCAAGATCGCCGCCCTCGGCGGTCTCGCCTGGTTCGGTTACCAGGTGGCCCGGTCCGCCCAGTCCCGCCAGCACTAGGCCGGCCGCAGGTTGCGGAAAGCCAGCGCCGCTGCCGCACGGGTTTTTTCCAAAGCCTGCTAAAGGCCCAAGTCCTTCCACATCTGGTCCACCCGGCGCTTCACCGCCTCGTCCATGACGAT